>NZ_JARWLB010000032.1:0-46706 GCF_047445835.1 Rhizobium sp. BR 317
AAGAACTGGCGTGGCAAACCGCTTGTCAGCTACCAGACCATTGTCCAACTGATTGCCGCAACCACGACCAAAGCCGGTCTCACAGTCAAGTCCGAGATCGACACCAATATCTACCCCGCCGGCATCAAGGTCAGCGATGCCGAGATGGATGCGATCAACATCAACCGTCATCAATTCCATGGCGATTGGAACTACACAATCAGCCCAATCATCCCACCACCGGTGCGATAATTTATCAACAGTGCCTAACCGCCGGCGCTTCGTTATTCAGAAGCATGACGCCACACGCCTGCACTACGATCTGCGGCTCGAGCTCGATGGCGTGTTCAAAAGCTGGGCCGTCACTAAAGGACCATCCCTCGATCCGCACGACAAGCGGCTGGCGGTCGAGGTTGAGGACCATCCACTCGACTACGGCGACTTTGAAGGCACCATCCCGAAAGGTCAATATGGTGGCGGCACAGTGATGCTCTGGGACCGCGGCTATTGGGAGCCTGGAGCGAGAAAGAGCCCAGAACAGGCGCTGGTCAAAGGCGACTTCAAGTTCACTCTGGAGGGCAAACGTCTGCATGGAAGTTTCGTGCTCGTGCGGATGCGCAACGATCGTGATCGCGGCAAACGCACCAACTGGCTGTTGATCAAGCACCACGATGAATTTTCCGTCGAGGAGGATGGCGCCGAGATCTTAGAGGAGAATGCCACCTCGGTGGCGTCGGGACGAACGATGGAGATGATCGCCGCGGGCAAGGGCCGAAAGCCGCGACCGTTCATGGTCGAAGGCAGAACTATCGAGGCCGACGCGGTGTGGGACAGCAATCATGGCCTTGCCGCCGAAAAGCGGAGATCGGAAGCGAGGAGCGGCAAAAAGGCCAACACGGTCACGCCTGTCCACATTCCGGATTTCATTGCGCCGCAGCTTTGCGAAACCCAGCAGCGTCCGCCGCCCGGCTCGGGCTGGATCCATGAGATCAAGTTCGACGGGTACCGCATCCAGATGCGTGTGCTCGATGGCGACGTTACGCTGAAGACCAGAAAAGGGCTCGACTGGACCGGCAAATATCCCGAGATTGCCGAAGCAGCGTCGACGCTGCCGGACTGCATCATCGACGGTGAGATCTGCGCGCTCGACGATCATGGTGCGCCGGATTTCGCCTGCCTGCAGGCGGCCCTCTCGGAGGGGAAGACCGGAAGTCTCGTCTACTTTGCCTTTGATCTGCTTTATGACGGCAGCGGGAATCTACGTTCCCGGCCTCTTATTGAGCGCAAGGCGCGATTGCAGGAGCTGCTCATCAAAGCAGGCGGCGATCTGCGAATCCGGTTCGTCGAACATTATGAGACCGGCGGCGATGCTGTCTTGCGGTCCGCCTGCAAACTCTCGCTCGAAGGCATCATCTCCAAGAAGGCGAATGCGCTATATCAGTCTGGCCGCACGGACACCTGGGCGAAGTCAAAATGCCGTGCCGGCCATGAGGTGGTGATCGGCGCTTATGCTAAGACCAACGGCAAATTCCGGTCCTTATTGGCGGGTGTTTATCGTGGCGACCGCTTCGTCTACGTCGGCCGCGTCGGAACTGGCTACGGCGTAAAGAAAGTCGAAACGCTACTGCCGAAGCTGAAGGCGCTGGAGGCCCCGAAATCGCCGTTCACCGGCATCGGGGCGCCGAAGAAAGAACCCGAAGTCGTCTGGCTGAAGCCAGAGCTCGTCGCCGAAATCGAGTTCGCGGGGTGGACGACCGACGGTCTCGTTCGCCAGGCAGCGTTCAAAGGGCTGCGCGAAGACAAGCCGGCCAAAGAAGTCGAGGCCGAACGGCCGGCGCCCCCCGCGGAGGCAGACGTTCCAGAACCGGCTCCGCATGCCAAGGCAAAGCCGGCGCGACGGAAAGGGGCGAAGGCCGACGTCATGGGCGTGCTGATCTCCAATCCGGATAAGCCACTATGGCCTGACGCCAACGATGATAAACCCGTCAGTAAGGAGGACCTTGGGCGATATTATGAGGCGGTGGGATCGTGGATGATCGAGCATATCAGGGGCAGGCCATGCTCCATCATCCGAGCGCCGGATGGAATTGCCGGGGAGCAATTCTTTCAGCGCCATGCAATGCCGGGGCAATCGAACTTGCTCGATCTGGTCGAGGTGTTCGGCGACAAGAAGCCCTATCTACAGATCGATCGAATCGAGGGGCTTGCTGCTGTTGCGCAGGTCGCCGCCGTCGAGCTCCATCCCTGGAACTGCGAACCCGGTCAGCCAGAAGTGCCCGGCCGCCTTGTTTTCGATCTTGATCCGGGTCCGGACGTGCCATTCTCGACGGTAGTTGCCACTGCCCGCGAAATGCGCGACCGACTGGACGAATTGGGACTGATCAGCTTCTGCAAAACGACGGGTGGCAAGGGCCTGCATGTCGTCACCCCGCTGAGCGTCAATAAGCGCAAGCCGCTCTCCTGGGCTGAAGCAAAGGGGTTTGCCCACGATGTCTGTCAGCAGATGGCACGGGACAATCCCGATCTTTATCTCATCAAGATGACGAAGAGTCTGAGAGGCGGCCGCATCTTCCTCGACTATCTGCGCAACGATCGCATGTCGACCGCTGTTGCGCCCTTGTCGCCGCGCGCCCGGGCCGGTGCCACCGTGTCGATGCCGCTAACCTGGGCGCAAGTGAAATCCGATCTCGATCCAAAGCGCTTCACCATCCGCACGGTGCCGACGCTTCTTGCCAAAAGCTCGGCCTGGAAGGACTATTGTGATGGCGAGCGGCCGCTCGAACAGGCCATTAAGCGTCTCGGCAAATCAAGACCGGCAGCGTAATTTTCAACGTGCCTTGCGGAACGGCGCGCGAGCACTCGCGACGGGGTCGGCCGCTCACCTTTGCTACAAACGTCAGGCGAAGGTGCCGCCTGGATTGGGGTCGGACGAAGGTTGCGCTGAGGTCCATGCATCAGCCTGCTTTTCCGTCGGCACGTTGCCGTTCGGGGTCAATTCGTTCACCGCCTGCGGAAGATCCCGAGACAATCGGCTCAGAATTTCCTGCCGCGAGAGGCCGGTCTTGGCTGCAAGCTCGTTGAGAGTTTCGTCGCCGAGTGCCTGGCTCAGCTCCTGATGATTTATCGGCTTGTTGTCGCCTGTGCTKACCCAGGATTCGACTTTGTCGCCCTGACCGTTGCGTTGGAACTGCTCCAGAAGACCTCCGAGCCGCTCAGGATGCCTCCGGCCGCACTGCTGCCAAAAAGATCGCCGAGCCCTCCGCCKCGCGCGAGATTGCCGAGCAGGTCGCCAATCCCGCCAGTGCCAGACAGCTTTCCTTCTGCGCCGGTCTGGCCGCTTTGTGCGCGCTGTCCAATTCCCTTTAAAACTTCCGCTATCTTATCGTGGTTCTGGTAGCCGGCGAGGGCCAACACGGCGAGCAGTGCGGTCAATGGTCCACGGGACATCTCCTAAGCGATTGGGATGGGTTCTCAGGAAACTAGTCGTCGGTCACAATGTTCCGCTCGGCTTCTCGCCCATGTCGAAGACTGCGGCGTCGTTCCTGGATGCCTTAGAAGCTCGATGGCCGAACGCTACGAAGATGGCGCGTCGTTTCCGCTGTGGCCCCACGTTCACATCATCATCGCTTAGATTAAGTGCCGGCGAGGCTGCCGCTTTCGTAATGAAAAACCGTCAGTTGAGAGGGGTCTGCTAGACAAGCGGGCCCACAATCGAATGGCGAAAAGGGACGTGCATCAGTCCGGCAATCCGGTGATAAAAAATTTTCGAGGACCGTCTTGAATCTGAAAAAAGCACAAACCAAATCGATACTACCGGCAGCCCAGGTGGGGGCCGGAAAGCCGGAGACGCAGGTTTCCGACGCGTCTCCTTTCCATCTCGCTTTACGGAGGATTTGGTTATGAGAAACGACTTCGACTTCGCACCGCTCTATCGGTCCAGCATTGGCTTTGACCGGGTGTTCAATCTCCTCAACAGTGCCCAGCGCCTGCAGGCCGTCGAGACCTGGCCGCCTTACGACATCATCAAGACGGGTGAGGATGACTATCGCATCCAGATGGCTGTCGCTGGGTTCGCAGATGCCGACCTAGACATCACGCAGGAGCGAAACGTGCTTATCGTGAAGGGTCAAAAGGCCGAACAGAAAGACGGCGAATATCTGCACAGGGGCATTGCCGGGCGCGCTTTCGAGCGCCGGTTCGAACTGGCCGACCATGTCAGAGTTGAGAATGCCGCGTTGACGAACGGCCTTCTGAGCATCGATCTAAAGCGCGAAATCCCGGACGCTATGAAGCCGCGCAAGATCGAGATCGGCAGCCAGCCGCAGGCAACGCCGCTTCAGATCGAAGCCGAAAAACAGGTTGCCTAAGGACAGTGAGTGCCGCTCGCTCTCGGGCGGCACCTCTCAGTCAGAGACCTCGAAATGAAAACGATCGACATTCAAAAGGCGGTTTTCCTCGATGCCCGCGACCTCGCTGTCTGCCAGGTCGTCTTCGACGAACTGCTAAGGGAGATCGGGATGGCCAAGGACTGCGAAGAGGCCGAGCGCATCGGAGCCATCGTGATTGAGCTCTATCGGCAGGGTGTCCATGATCCCGCTCACCTCAAACTGATGGTCGAGAGCGCACGCGGCCTGTTCGGACGCGCCAAGCCGAGGACAACTGTATCAAGATAGTGTCACGGGGTCGCCCGGGATGCCGGGCGACCTTCTCGATGCCTCCTCGCAACCACGGACTTGCCGCACGCGCGCTCTGTGGCGATCTATCGGCGCGCGGTTGCAGATCGTGATGCGGGGACTTCTGTATCACCCAAAAGCGACGGACCGTGAACGGATCGTACGCACGCCCATCATAGCTGGGGACGAATTTCAGAACGTCATTTTGCCGTAGACGGCGCATTCGTCATATTGAAGACGGCGGCATTGTCCTGAACCTCACGCAGGCCCTTGTAGGACGGATGACGCAGGTTCCCCTCATTCGTCCAGCCACGAAACTCGATCTCGGCAATCAATGTCGGTTGCGCGAAGACCAGGCGTTTGCCTTTCACCGGCACGACTGGCTTGTTCGTCTTGAGCCTATCCAACGTCCTGCGCAGCTCTTCGGCTTCTTTCCGATTAAAGCCCGTTCCGACGGATCCGACGTAGATCCAGTCGTGAGCTTTCCGTCCGGCAAGCAAAAGACTTCCGAGACCCCCGCGCGTGGTGGCGGACTGCTCGTAACCGACGATCATGAAGCTTTCGCTCTGAACGCATTTGATCTTCAGCCAGTCGCCGAGGCGGCCGCTGCGGTAGGGCCGATCGCGATGCTTGGCGATGACGCCCTCCAAACCATGGTGACATGCGTAGTCCAGTAGTGCCTCGCCATCGAACTGTAGTTCCTCCGAAAGCCGCAGGGCACCATCGGCGTTCTCCGGTATCAAACCTTCAAGCAGGTGACGGCGCAGCGAGAGTTCGGTGAGGGTGAGGTCGTGACCATCCAGATAAAGCAAGTCAAAGGCGTAGAGGATCGACTCGGTCGAGATGCGTTTGCCGCCGCGGCCGCCGAGCGAGTGCTGCAGGGCACCGAAATCCGACCGGCCTTGTTCGTCAAGGACAACGGCCTCTCCGTCGAGAATAGCCGTTGTAAGCCCGAGGTCTCTTGCCGCGGCTGCGATTGCTGGAAAGCGGTGCGTCCAGTCATGGCCGCCACGCGTGAGGATCCGAATACTCTTCGGTTCGATGTGGATCGCCAACCGGTAACCATCCCACTTCACCTCGTAAAGCCAATCCGGGCCTTGCGGCACGGTTGGCTTTAGCAGCGCCAGGCAGGGCTCCACGCGCGAAGGCATCGGATCAAAGGGCAGGCTTGGTTGATCGGGGTCGCGCCGCCGGATTGGCCGCGACTGAATTGTCGAATTCGCGTCACGCAGAAGGGCGGCGGAAGGCAGGCGCGGTCGGATCATTGCTTCAGTGCCTGCCGGAGCGGTTTTCAGCGTCTACGGATTTGCGCAGAGCATCCATGATATTGATGACATTGCTCGGTTCCGGTTCAGCCTTTTCCTTGCCCTTGGGCTTCGACTTGACCGGCTTCTTCATCTGCTTCTTCTTGGCCGCGATAATGTCGAGCAGCTTATCCTGAACCGGGTCCGAGGCCATTTTCGGGCTCCAGGGCTGAGTCTGTTTCTTGATCAATTGCAGCACGAGCGGCATCATCTGACTATCGGCAGGTTCATCGTCCACCTGCTCGAAATACGTGTTCGCATCCCGTACTTCGTCGCCGTAACGCAGCGTCCAGAGCACGATACCCTTGCCGCGCGGCTCCAGCATGACGGCCCGTTCGCGGCGGGAAATGACCAGCCGAGAAATGCCAACCATGTTCTCGGCCGCCATCGCGTCGCGAATGACCGAAAACGCCTCCAGGCCGACCGGATCGTCTGGCGAAAGATAATACGGGGTATCGAGCCAGATCCATTCGACGCTGTCGCGCGGCGCGAAGATCTCGATGTCGATCGTCTTGGTGCTTTCGAGCGCGACGTTCTCCAACTCCTCGTCTTCGAGGATCACATATTCATTTTCCCCGCGCTGGTAGCCTTTGACTTCGTCCTGCTCCTTGACCTCCTTGCCGGTGACGGAATCGACATAGTGGCTGACGACGCGGTTCTGCGTCTGCCTGTTTAGCGTGTGAAAGCGGACCTTCTCGTTTTCGGAGGTGGCTGGCATCATCTGCACCGGGCAGGTGACGAGCGAGAGTTTCAGATAACCTTTCCAGTAGGGACGGATCGCCATGGCATCCTCCTATTACCCGGCGCGCCGGTGCTGGCCGCCGGAGCTGCGCGGTTTCGATGCAGTTGCCCGCGCGGTCTTTTGTCTGCTCTTGCCGGCATTGACATTGGCGGCCGTGGGCTTTGTCTTTGCGGGTGCGGACATGCCGGCGCTCTCGCGCAGCGCCTGCAGCAGGTCGCTCGGCTTCGAAGCCGGGGGCGCCTTCTTCTTCGGCAGTGTGCGGCCCTCGATCTTGGCCTTCACCAGTTCGGCGACAGCCTCTTCATAGCGGTCATCGAACTGCTTCGGATCGAAGATGCCCTTCTTAGTGCTGAGGATGTGCTTGGCAAGCTCCAGCATCTCGCCCTCGATCTTCAGATCGGGCATTTCGTCGAAGGCCTTTTCGGACGAGCGGACCTCGTAGTCGAAGTTCAAGGTGGAACCGACCAATCCTTTGCCGTGCGGACGGATCAGGAGCGTACGCAAACGGCGGAAGAGGACCGTCCGGGCGATCGCGGCGACGTTGGATTTTTTCATGCCATCGCGTAGCAGCTTGAACGCATCGCTGCCCATCTTGTCGGGGGCAAAGTAGTAAGGCTTGTCGAAATAGACGTCGTCGACTTTGTCGCAAGGAATGAAAGCCTCGATCTTCAGCGTCTTGTCGCTTTCGGGAACGGCGGCGGCGACTTCTTCCGCTTCAAGGACCACATACCGCCCATCTTCGATCTCGAAACCCTTAACCTGATCCTCGCGCTCGACCGGATCACCGGTTTCGCTGTCGACGAATTCACGCCGGACGCGATTGCCCGTCTTCCGATTCAGCGTATTGAAGGCGATCCGTTCGGACGAGGATGCGGCAGTATAAAGGGCGACCGGAAACGCCACTTCACCGAACTTTATGTACCCTTTCCAATTTGCCCTCGGCGCTACCATTTTACTCGCACTCCTCCAGCAACCAATGCGAGTCAACAGAATCACTCCACTTATTGTTCCGAGTCAAAAAGAATCTAAAGTCAATAGCTTGGCGCCTGTCCACCGCTCGCTTTCCGAGTCCTATCATGTCTTTGAATCGGAGGTATTTTTTGGCGCCGAAGGCCTTTCCATGGGACAGCAACCACGAGAACTAACATATGACCAAGCGCGAACTCATCGACACCGGAGCCGACAAGCGCTTTGTCCTAGATCAAGGGGTATTTACTATAGGGTCGCCGCGATCCCCTTCAGCAGGCTTAGCCCTTTTCGCCTTATGGCGCAGTCGGCAGAGAGTGAACCACCGACCTTATCCCACTCTTTGAACGGGCCCTTTTCGTAGCGGGCCAGACGTCACATATTTGTCAGAGCCTTGGGGTTTCTGCCGTCAAAGCTTCGATCGGCCCTTGTGGGTTCACCCACCGCTTCCTGGACCTCCGTCCTATCTTGCGACCCATCCTCTCGACCGTTATACTGTTTTTGAAAAACAGTATAACACCGGAGTCGAGTGCGCTCCGGTACGAGCCAATGGAAGAAGATCAGGAAGGCAACGCCGACCAGTGTTCAGCATCGCACCGACGGGCGTGAAGTCGAACATGCTGAACGATGTGCCGGTTATTTCCTGCCGCAGTCGCGAGACGACGATGTTGGGCGAAGTGCCGATCTGCGTCATCAATCCGCCGATCAGCGCGGCGAAACTCATCGGCATCAGATAGCGGGACGGCGAAATACCGATCTTCCTGGAAAACTGGAAAGCGACCGGCATCATGATCGCCAATGCGCCGATATTCTTGATGAATGCGGAGAGCAGGGCGACGACGATCAGCAGGAGCGCCAGTTGCATGTGAAGCGATTCAAGGCGCGGAAAAAAAGCACTTGATGGCGGAATCTACGATACCTGAGCGAGCCATGCCGGCGCTGACCACCAGTGCTCTGCCAACGATGATGACGATGTCGTCGCTGAAACCGGAAAAGGCTTTATCGAAGGGACCAATTCCGAGCGCAACCGACAGGATCAGCGCGCAGCAGGCCACTATGTCATAGCGGAATCGATCCCAGATGAAGACGATCATCACGAGACCGATAACGCCGAAGGCAAGAGCTTGCTGTGTAGACATGCTGCTCCAAAGGCTTGCGGCGTCCGTTCAATGTTGTGCGCCGGCAAAAGTTCCACGCAAGCCGACGCTTTCTGCTTCCCTCGTGACTCTCTCTCGTTGAGATGGGTCCAGTAGTGATCGGTGCAAGTTTGCGCTCGATAGCGGTCAGATATCTGTCCATGGTTTCCGCGAATGGGACCAGGGGCCAGCAGTTCGCCTCAACACACTTTTACTTGCGAGATCTGCGATCGCCGACAAGTGTTTGATCCCCATGGTCGCGAAGGCGAGCTGCTAGCGTCTGGAACGCATTCCACGGATTATCCTGGGCGCCGTCGGATTGATGTCGACCAACACGCCGTCTTTCTTGCGCATCGAGAGACCGTCGCCAATGGCCGCTGCCATCAGACAAGGAATTGGTCCACTGCGCTGACGAGCCAAAACTGCGCTGGCAATTTCTCATGGCGAATTTGATGAAGAAATTGGGCCACCTTCGGTGTGACATGGCGGCCCGGTCAGGCTGCAGAAGCAGCCACGTAGGTGGAAAGAAGTGCCTACCATTGTATAATACCATTCGATATATTCGTTTCAACGAATATTGTGATGTAATTGAACTCCTTACCTAAACAGGGGAAAACTCTCTTGATGGGAGCATCAGGTTGGCCGCCCCTCCGTCCATCCCGGGGCCGGCCCATGTAGAGCAAATCTGAACTCTCAAGTGCAACCTGAACCGCCTTCCCGAGCACAGGTTTTGCCTGCCGCAGCAGGTTTACACCGAGCGCAAAAGGTCGATCGGGGCTCGAACGCGGTTGCGTAAGACGAGACATTGTTGCCGGTCGTGCCGGATGTGGAAGGCGAAACGAGCCGCTCCAGAGGAGGTTGCACCGAAAAGGTTCCCAAAGCCTTCGCGCGGCGAACCCGTCGGCTCCCGAACTGGATCAATCACGAAGTTTGCTTCGGATACGAAGCATGCGCTTGGACGACGGCAGATTTCCAATCACGATCTCTCAATTAAAAGCGCAGGGTTGTAAATATTACCTCGGCCCCTAATTCACACGTCTAAGTCCTCGTGGTGAATTAACGTCTCTGAGTGACCGGCGCTTTCGCACGAGGTAAACGCTTATCCGTAGCGATGCAGTCCTGTCGGGATACGATCTTGGAGGTGTGTGAGCTGGTGTTCTTACTTACAGGCGCATTTCCGGGCGCGGTAAACTGGCCGTCGGGCCAATTTGAGTTTTGTTCTGGTGCTAATGACCATGCCAGTTGTGCGGCTTGATGGGCAGCTCTCGTTCATTCGGATGAGCCTTGCGCCCTGTGAGGTGCCAAAACTTTTGGAGCGGCATCGAGACCGCTATAAAGGTAGCGACAAGGTCGAGCAGCGCGCGACGAAACTAATTGCGGGAAATTTTCCGGTTGCTGATTCCCTGGCTTTCATCGAGGCAGTCTGTAAATTGGGACGGGGCCAGCGAAACTTCAGCCGAATTGAAGTCGCCGGAGGGGCAAGAATTGCGCAATCGCTTGCATCAGCGACCAAGGCAATCGAAGGCGGTGACGTAACGCTCGCAATCGGCGAGCTAAGTAGGCTGCCGCATCTTGGGTTTTCGTTCGCTTCAAAGGTCGCTCGTTTCCTTGCTCCCGATAAATGCGTCGTCCTCGACAGCGTAATCAGGAGCCGGATCGGTTATCTCGATAGCAATGTGGGCTACACCCGGTTCCTTCAGGATTGCTTTCAGCTCTTGCAGTTACTGCAGCAATCGTCCGACCTTGAAAGCACTCTCCGCGACAGCTTGCGTGTCTGTGATGTCGAGGCCGCGGTTTTCATGAAAGCTAAAGAAGAACAATAGTCCATAGTCATGGCAATTAGTCCAAGATTTCCTGTGCCGGGTGCCGGGTGCCGGCGGTCGATGGCGACACACAGCGTGTCCAGAAACATGCTCGGCGATATGGATGTTGAAATCAGCGAAGTTCAAAGTCTAGGCGGCGGCCGCACTCGACAAGGACATCGCTAAGCAGCTTCTAAAGGCGACGGACTGCCGGGTCGCCTCGCACCCGCCGCTCTCGTGTAGCGGCCCGGGCGGCGGGTATTACAGTTGGACAATGGTCTCGCGACTAGTTTTGGTTCCGAGGGCAACCTCATACTTTAGAGCGGGAATGGCCGCAATCATCGCCAAAAGTATTCGCCGCGTAATCATACGACACCTGATGAGCACTTGGATCACGTTAGCTGCCGATAGCTGTAACCCGCAAAGAGGAGAATGGTTTCAATGAAGCAAGGTGGTCGGCAACGCGCCAAGCTCGCCGATCGCGCGACCCCAACGAGAAAACGGCGCCGACCTTACGATGCCCGGTCCCAGAGCCAATTGATCAAGCCTGCTAAGTCAGTCCCCAAAAAGGACCCGCGGCAAATCTATGTGACGCCGACGATAGCTTGCCGGGCTGCCCGGAAAGTCCTGGGCTCAACTCGGCCGCAGCGTCTTGCCCGATGTCGCATCAAAAAGATGAAGCTTGCCTGGGCGGGGCGCTATCGTCACAACTTGGCCTGGTTCAAAATCGTGGCGTTCGGAAAACACTGCGACAAGCTCGCCAGGTCCGTAGCGCAAGAAAACCATCGTCTCATGGCCGGTAGGTTCGGTGACGTTGACAGACGCCCTCAGGCCGCTCTCATTGAGTGACAAGTGTTCAGGCCGCACGCCCAGGAGCACTGATTGGCCGTCGGAGGCGTCCGGGGTGAAACCGAGCGCGATCTCATCGCCGGTCTCGGTGACGAAGATTGCGCCATCAGCCTTGTATCGACCTTTCAGGAGATTCATCGATGGCGAGCCGATGAAGGTTGCGACGAACGTGTTACCAGGCCGATCGTAAAGTTCCAGAGGTGTGCCGATCTGCTCGACATTGCCGCGCTGCATCACCACGATCTTGTCGGCCATCGTCATCGCTTCGACTTGGTCGTGGGTGACATAGATGGTGGTGGTCTTCAGCCGCTGATGTAGTTCCTTGATCTCCTTGCGCATCTGTACGCGCAGCTTCGCGTCGAGATTCGACAGCGGCTCATCGAACAGGAACACTTGCGGCGACCTGACGATCGCTCTGCCCATCGCCACGCGCTGCCGCTGGCCACCCGAAAGCTGACGCGGATAACGGTCCAGATAGGGCACGAGGTCGAGTGTTTCGGCCGCCGCCTGCAGGCGCTGTTTAATGACGTCGGCTGGCTGCCTTTGTAGGCGCAGCGCGAAAACCATGTTTTCGGCAACCGTCCTATGCGGATAGAGCGCATAGCTCTGGAAGACCATCGCGATATCACGGTCCTTCGGCGGTAGATTGTTGACGATCCTTGCCCCGATCGAAATGGTGCCGCCGGTGATGCTTTCGAGCCCTGCGACCATGCGCAACAAAGTCGATTTGCCGCAACCAGACGGACCGACGAGCACCACAAACTCGCCGTCGCGAATTTCTATGTCGACACCATGCAGGACATTTAAGCCGCCGTAAGCTTTCTGCGCTCCTGAAATAACTACCTCAGCCATCTCGCTCCCACTTGCTTGTCCGGCGACCACCTCTTGTGCGGGCGGTCGCGGGACTATGCACTGTTCTTGCCGTGCATTTTTCGTGCATCTAGCCGGGCAAAACAACCCGACTTCTCTGCTTCAAAAGCACTGGCAACCTCCTCCGTGAAACGTTTCATTTCGTATTGACTTTTTACGGCCGCCGTCTCATCCTCAACGAGGAGACTGAGAGGAGCGGTTTTCAAAATCAGGATATGAAACGTTTCATTTCTTGCTTACCAGATAGTTCTGCTTGAGGCCAGTCTTAAAAACTGGCGGAGCCCGATCGGCAAAGACCGATCAGGCGGCAGTGCAAATAAACGTGGAGGATGACATGAAAGTGGAAATATATGATGCACTGATGCGCCATCAGGCAAGCCGCCGCGACGTCTTGCGCGGAACCGCCAGCGCCGCGGCTCTACTCGGCGTGTMGAGCGCATTGGCCGGAATTCCTGGCATGGCTTTCGCGGCCGATGATGTGCGCGCTCAGATCCTGCAAATTCCGGGTGTTGGCAAGGGTTCCCCAACGGATGCAGATTGGCAGAAGGTGGGGCAACTCTGTCTCGGCCCGACCAAGACCAATGTCAAGCAGGGCGAGTTTGCCGGTGTCGAGCTAACCTTTATGGGTCTCAACAACCAGAACCTCCACAACTTCCTATTCCGCGGCTTCCTGAAGCCGTGGGAGGCCTATACGGGCGCCAAGATCAATTGGATCGATCTTGCCCAGGCCGACTACAATGCCCGCCTTCAGCAGTCGATTGCGACCGGCACAGTCGACTTCGACATACTCGAAATGGGCGCGCCCTTCGAAGGCGACACGGCAGGCCGCGGGCTTTTGGACGAAATGCCAGATTGGGTTGGAAAGCAGATCGAGTCCGACGACTTGGTGAGTTATCTGAAGCCACCGGTCGGCACTTGGGGTGGCAAAACCTATCGAGTGACCATCGACGGCGATTGCCACACCTTCGCCTATCGTAAAGATTATTTCGGTGAAGGCTCGATCAGCGGCATGGCCAAGCCGCCGAAGACCTGGCAGGAAATCAATGAAGTTTCCAAAAAGCTGATCGGCAAGAAGGACCCGCTGACGGGCCAGCCGGCTTATGGCTATCTCGACCCACTCAAGGGCTGGGGCGGCTTCGGCTTCTACTTCATCGAGAACCGCGCGACGGCCTACACCAAATATCCGGGCGACCCAGCCTGGCTGTTCGATCCGGAAAACATGAAGCCGCTGGTCAACAACCCCGGATGGGTCCAAGCGATCCAGGATGTCTTGGATCTGATCGCGGCAAAAGCCTATCCGGCTGATCAGATCAATGCGGACCCCGGCACCACGGCCTTCTCGCAGTTCCTGGCAGGTACTGGCTCAATGCTGATGTGGTGGGGCGACGTTGGGTCAAGCGCACGCACTTCGGACACCTCCGTCGTAGGTGACGTAGTCGGCTTCGGCATTAACCGCGGTTCGGATCGTGTCTATAACCGCAAGAGCGGGCAGTGGGAAAACAAATATAACGAAGCGCCGAATATGGCCTACCTCGGCTGGGGCATCTATGTCACCAAGCGAGTCTCCAGCGACGAAAAGAAGCGCAAGGCGGCCTGGTCAGCTGCGGCCCATCTCGGTGGGAAGGATTTGTCCCTGTGGACTTCGGCTTATCCGTCTGGCTTCCAGCCCTACCGTCAGTCCAATTTCAACTATGATGAATGGGAAAAAGCAGGCTACGACCGAGCCTATATCCAGGACTATCTGGGTTCGAACGCCGACAGCTACAACCATCCGAACGCCGCCATCGAACCGCGCATCCCCGGCATCTTCCAATATTATTCTGTTGCCGAGGACGAGCTGGCCAAAGGTTATGCCGGAAAGTACAAGTCGGCCCAGGAAACCGCTGATGCGATTGCCGCCGCGTGGGAAAAGATCACCGACCAGATCGGCCGCGATAACCAGCTGAAACTCTATCGGACAAGCCTGGGGCTGTGACCGGTTGAAGAAAACGCCGACGGGCCGGAAGCGGCTCCGCCGGCGCCTATTCTGCGAGGAATATCATGTCTACAGTCCAAGGCGATCTGCTTCATACGGTCGAAGCCGGTTTCATTTCCGCGAGCCGTCGTTTCTGGGGCCGCACGGCTCTGTGGCTCAGCGCCATATGGTTCATAGCATCGTTTGTATTGCAGGCTTTCCACGAATTGGGCTGGACCAGTTGGGGCTTCGAGAATTGGCGCCCGGTTCTTTATGCCTATTTTCTCTGGGCAGCAGTTCTCTGCGTTACTCGCGTCGTCATTTATGGTGAGACAGGCAAGAAGGCGCTTTTTGTGCTGCCGGCCGCGCTTTTCGTCGTGTCAATGGTGGTCTTCCCGCTGCTCTTCGCGCTCTGGATCGGCTTTTCAGACTGGAACCTTGCCTCGTCTGCCGGGCGGCGCTTCAACGGGCTCGACAATGTGCGCCGGATGATCTCGGATCCGTTCTATGCCAACGCGCTGCTCAACATGATCCTTTATTGCCTGGCGATTGCGGTCGAATACGCGATCGCGTTCGGCTTGGCGCTGCTTCTCAACCAGGAAATCGTCGCCCGCAAGTTCTGGCGCGTAACCTTCCTGGTGCCGTTGATGCTGTCGCCGGTTGCCGTGAGCTGGATGGTCGGCAAGTCGATGCTGGAGACCCGCTTTGGTCCGGTTGCGCGTTTTGCCCGCTGGCTTGGCTGGGAAAATCCCTCCTTTTTCGGCGATCCGCTGACGGCGAGGCTATCGATCATCATCATGGATGCCTGGACCTTCATTCCCTTCATGATGATCATGCTGCTCGCCGGATTGCAGGCCCTATCGAAGGAAGTGCTGGAGGCGGCCGAAGTTGATGGCGCCACAAAGTGGCAACGCTTCTGGCAGGTCATTTTCCCGCTGATGCTGCCGGTTTCCGTCACGACGGTGATGATCCGCATAATCTTCAAGCTGAAACTCGCCGACATCATTATCACGGTAACGGCCGGCGGTCCCGGCGGGGCGACTGATTCCGTTACCAGCTTCATCTATCGCGAATATCGCGACCGTTCAAATGTCGGATATGGAACCCTGCTCGCGCTTGTCTATCTCGTGATCATCGTTTTCGGCATGACGCTGCTGATGAAGATTTCAGACCGTGTCGTGAAGCGTATGACAGGAAGGCTCTGATGGTTTCGATCGATTTCGAAAAATACGCACGCGGCCAACGCATTCGGTGGTGGGCCATGCGTTTCGTCGTCTACGGCCTCCTCGTCATCTGGGCGTTTGTCTGCATCTTCCCGTTGTTCTGGACGGTTTCGACCTCGTTCAAGACTGCAGCGGACGTCATGAGGGGCAATCTTGTGCCTTGGTTCAATTTTAGTCCCAGCTGGCTCGGCTGGCGTTCGTTAGGGCTTTCCCCTGATACGATTTTCCAAATATCGACGGTGCGTGACGAGTTTATGCGCAGGCTGTGGAACAGCGTCGTCATTTCGGTGACGGCATCAGCTCTCGCGGTAGTGCTCGGATCGCTCGCCGCTTACGGCCTCAGCCGCTTTTCCTATAAGTTCGGATATATGCGAAACTCCGATATTTCTTTTTTCTTCCTGTCGCAGCTCATCATGCCACCGGTCGTTTTGGCACTTCCCTTTCTGGTTCTCTATAAGGAGCTGGCGCTGCTTGACACCTATGCAGGTATGATCGCCGTCTATACTCTGATGGTCCTTCCGATCGTCGTGTGGATCATGCGCGACCAATTCGCCACTGTGCCTGTCGAGCTCGAGGAAGCTGCGCTTGTTGATGGCCTATCGATATGGGGTGCGTTTGCCCGCATTATCGTGCCACTCGTCCTGCCGGGCATGGTGGCCGCCTTCCTCCTGGCGTTGATCCTGTGCTGGAACGAATATTTCTTCGCAGCACTACTGACCTCCACCAATACTAATACCTTGCCGGTGATGATCGCCAGCCAAACAGGCAGTCAGGGCATCAACTGGTGGTCGATGGCCGCCCTTTCCACCGCCGGCATTGTTCCGCTGGTCTTTGTCGGCGTCGTGCTGGAAAAGCACATCATCGCCGGAATGACCGCCGGCGCGGTGAAGTAGCTCCGGGACCGTCGGAAATGTCAAAGATGCCCACCGTCAAGGATGTCGCCGTCTATGCGGGCGTCTCCGTGGGCACCGTTTCGCGCGTGCTGTCTGGCGAAACCGCGGTCAAATCCATCCTGCGCGAAAAGGTCAACGACGCCGTTAATGCGCTAGGGTACCGGCCGAATGTCACGGCGAGAGCTCTGCGTACCAGCAGAACTGATGTCATCGGTCTCATTGTTCCCGACATCACCAATCCCTTCTTCGCGCAGCTTGCGGCAAGCGTAGAGCGTGCATCGCTCGAATGCGGGCATAGCCTTATGCTGGCAAGCTCGCATGACGATCGCGAGGCGGAACAGAGCCACGTAACGGCGTTTCTCGACCGATCGGTGCGCGGCATCATCGTGGTGGCTTCAAGCGACAGCCCGGGCCTCCACTTTGAAGCACCGGTCCCGGTCATATCGCTGGACCGGCGGTTTGGCACCTTTCCTTTGGTGTCGACCAACCATGCGCAAGCGGCTGCGCTGATCGCGGACCATCTCTATAGGCTCGGTCACCGCCGCATCGCCTATATCGCCGGGCCAACCGACACTGAGGCCGGACGCATGCGCAAGGAGGGCTTCGTCACCAGAATCGCCGGCTTTGGTAAGGTTGGCGAGTCCGTCGAACTGGAAATCGCCCATGGCAAATTCGATTACGATTCCGGTGAGAGAATAGCCCGCGAGTTGCTTTCGCGCCCGCCCCAGGACCGCCCCACGGCGATTGCGGCTGCCAGCGATCAGCAGGCTATCGGCGCGCTACGCGCTGCCCGAGACCTGAAGATCGACGTGCCGCGAAAGCTCTCTGTTACGGGTTTCGACGATATCTCGCTCGCCAATCTTGTCGTGCCGCGGCTGACAACCATACGCCAGCCGGCCGACACGCTTGCACGGCGCGCGGTCAGTCTTCTCCTGGAGGAGCCGCCGGGCACGGAAGACGAAATGGTTGATGGATCGCTGGTGGTACGCGGTTCAAGCGGCCCGTGCCCGCAACTAAAGGTTATTGCGGGTGACATAAATTGAAGCGCAGCGCCGGTTCTTCGGCTACCTGAAAAGGATGAAAGATCAATGCTTAAGGGAATTCGGGTCGAACTTAACGGCGACATTCTTCAAGTGCTTTGCAACATGGGACACGGCGACTATCTCGTCATTTCAGACATGAATTTTCCATCGGAATCGATAGCCAGCCACACCCGGCTGGGTAAACTGCTAACCATGGAAAACATTCCCGCGTCGCAAGCGGTCGATGCGATCCTTTCAGTCTTTCCGCTGGATACACCGATCCAGCCATCGGTAGGGCGCATGGAAGTGATAGGCAAGCCGGCGGAAATTCCGCCTATTCAACAGGAGGTCCAGGCTATTGTCGACCGCGCGGAAGGTAAACCTTCGCCAATGTATCCTATCGAACGGATGGCATTTTACGACATCGCTAAGAAAGCCTATTGCGTCATTGCTACGGGCGAGCTGCGGTTCTACGGATGCTTCCTTCTGACTAAAGGCGTCATTTCAGTGGAGGAGGTCGTCAGATGAGCGAAAAAAGCGGAATCGTCATTCTGGGTATTTTTGCCGCGGACACTGCGTATAAGGCCAAGCGTCTGCCCTACATTGCCGAGACGCTGATGGGATCGGGTTTCACACTCGGGCCAGGAGGCAAGGGCTCCAATCAGGCGATTGCCGCAGCCAGGGCTGGTGGCAAAGTGACGTTCATTTCGCGGGTCGGAAACGACCCGTTCGGCGAAATGGCCATTGCGGCCTACGCAGCAGCAGGTGTTAAGGCCAATGTAATGAAGATGGAAGGCGCCTCCACAGGCGCCGCCTTCATCTTCGTCGATGAAGTGAGCGGCGACAATGCCATCATCGTCGTGCCAGGTGCGGCAGGTCTTATCGGTATCGAAGATGTCGATGCCAACCGGTCAGAGATCGAACGCGCCGCGATTTTCATGACGCAGCTCGAGCAGCCACTCGAGGCGGCCATGCACGCGCTGTCGATAGCAAAAAAAGCAGGGGCGACGACGATTTTCAACCCAGCACCCGCCCACGCCATTCCGGACAGTATTTATGGCTTATGCGATTTCATCGTACCGAACGAAGTGGAAGCCGCCGAACTTGTAGGCCACGCGATCGAAACCGATGAACAGGCGCGTGCGGCGGCCGACATCCTGTTGAAGCGTGGAGCGCGGGCGGCTATTATCACGCTCGGCGCACGAGGCGCACTCTATCACACGGCGGGGCACAGTGAATTCGTACCTGCATTTTCGGCGGGCATTGCGATCGACACAACTGGGGCCGGGGACGCCTTTCTGGGCGGCTTCGCGACGGCGACATCAGAAGGACGGGCACCAGTCGAGGCCGTTCGATACGGCTGCGCGACTGCGGCCATCGCTGTAACGCGACCGGGCACCGCCCCCGCGATGCCATCACGAGTCGAAATCGAGGCTTTGCTGCGCTCCTCATGAATGACCTAACCGCGGGTGCGGCGAACGCCAACTTGAAGTCCTCAGCAGACGCATAGGACGATTTGGCTCTCGTACCTAATGTCGAGTGTCGTGTTTGTCATGTTCCAAATGAGCAACTCCGCCAAATCCTTCGCAACACGCGTTTACCCAGTCCGGCAAGAACGACGACGCAATAGGTCACTGCATCCTCAGTGCTGACCTCTATGACTGATCAGCATTTTCCTTACTGCACCGCACTATATCTTACACAAGCCATTCTCCACCTCCGAAAAAGAAGGCGGTCCAAGCGACGAGAATCCCGTAGGCAGCAGTCCCAATGCATGCGGTTTTGGCTTATTTAAACTGGTGATGTCGCAATCTGGCGCCAGTCCTCTCAGAGCTCCTTCGGAAACCATAATGGCGAGCTGGCATCGCTCATCGTTCGGGTGAACACTAAAGAGAGTGGGTAGTTCCATCGGCTTACGAATGACGCCAATTGGCCAACTGCAATATTGGGCTGTGCTGATCTACGATCACGAGCATGAAGAACGCACATATCAATCCTTTCAGATATGCCTGGGCTTTGCTTGCGACAAGACGCCCGGGCCTTCGCTCGCATCCCGCCAATGCTCCTTGGTTCCGGGATTTATACAAGAACGATGCCTCCGCGGTGATGCATCGGGATCGGTTACCGGTGGCATTGATCACTGACGATTTACGAGAATACGAGGAAATCTGCGTCAATTTAGAGAAGGAACTCAAAATCTATCTCATCCAGTTAAATCAGGAGTCACATGCGTTGATTCGGTGAGGCCGATAAAAGAACAGCTTCGATGATGATGACGGCGGCTCATGCGCCCCAGATCGCCGTCGCCCGTGAAGACCTGGTTATCCCACTTGTGGTCAATGACATCGACCACGAAGTGGGCGCCTATACTGACACCAGCATGATCCCGTTAAGCAGAAGCAAAGAGTCTTGCTCGACGGAGCAAGACTTTTCCATGTTATTTTTTTGCCGGTGCGGAGCATCGCTGTGGCATTTGC
Source organism: Rhizobium sp. BR 317 (assembly GCF_047445835.1). Taxonomy (NCBI): domain Bacteria; kingdom Pseudomonadati; phylum Pseudomonadota; class Alphaproteobacteria; order Hyphomicrobiales; family Rhizobiaceae; genus Rhizobium; species Rhizobium sp. BR 317. The sequence continues at coordinate 19,891 of NZ_JARWLB010000032.1, forward strand.
AGGCTCGCATCGGAACGGCTACAGCAAGCTCTGGTMACCGAATATGCACCGGGCGCTGACCGCTGGCACAAGGACGAGAAAGCGTTCGGCAGGGTCGTGGGCATTTCGTTGCTGTCGGCTTGTACGTTCAGGCTGCGACGGCGGATCTGCAGCAAATGGGACCGCGGCTCGACGGTTGCAGCGCTCGGCTCGGCCTACGTGCTCTCGGTCCCGCGCCATCTGGGCGACCGCATCGTCACGGGCGATCAGCGTGTGCCAGGCCGCTGCGGAAAGGTGCAGTGCGACCATCGCAAGGATGATGCTTGACCCCACGACATGATATGGCGCGATACCGAACCAGCCGTAGCTCGCTACGAATCCGATGCAGGCCTGCGCCACGCAGAAGGCGTGATGAAGCACCGTTGCGGCCCATCCGACCCATGTGTCAAAAAAGCCGCCGACGTGGCGACCGCTGCGACCTCACGGCCTTCCTGTTGCTCGGCGTCGGTCATGGCAACCCGCTCGGTCGCCCAGCTCGCGGCAAACGGCAAGCGGCTCAAGCCAAACGACGTCGTAGCGACGGGATCCTGTACGACGATCCTTCAGGTTCTGCCCGAGCAACATCTTGCTGTCTATTTCGAGCTGCTTGGCCAGGTCGGGCGCGTCTTTGCTTGAAACGAGTTAGAAATTGAAAGGACGAACTATGCGTCCGCAGCGAAACGGTGCTTGATATGTATCAAGTGTGATAGCGAGCAAAGCTTGTACACAGTTTGGGTTTCATCCTGTTAGTCGCTCCTATGATCACTCTATCGTTTGTTCTGACGTCCATCATCATTCTGCTCTCGCCGGGCCCGACCAATACGGTCCTCGCTGCGTGCGGTGCCTCGCTCGGGTTGCGACGAGCGGCCATCATGCCCCTCGCAGAGGCGATGGGGTATATCGTCGCGGTGTCAGTGTTTGCGACAGTCGCGGATTCGCTTCGAGGGAGCGCTGTGGCTTTTGCCACGATAAAGCTGACGGCAGCAGGCTGGCTGCTTTACTCGGCTTTCAAGCTCTGGGGGATGTTGTTCCACACGGACGCGCGGCCGGCGCGGGAGGCGTTTATTCGAATCTTCCTGACAACACTGGTCAATCCGAAGGCGATCCTGGTCGGTACCGTTCTCATTCCTGTAGAGGCGGTTCATTTTGCGATTTGGGTATTKACCTATGCGCTTCTTTCGACAGTCGCCGGTTTGGGATGGGTCGCATTCGGGGCGAGCCTACCGTTCAGTGTGCGTCGTCACACGTACAAACTGGCATCGCTGGTGCTGGGTGGATTTTCGTTGGCAGCGGTTGCGAGTGCGTTATCCATCTGAACGTCGCGGGCGAGAAGGTGGGGCTACTGGGGTCAAACTGCCCGAGCTCGCGAGACGGCAGCCTCTCCATCGACGACCGGCCTTAGTGGCGCCCATGATATGACATCGGATAATATGTTATGCCAGCTATGCACGCAGCACCTTCTGCGCCTGTGATCGCTGACCATCGAAAAGCACAAAACCGAGCTTCGTCCGCTCTTCGGATTAAATCATGGAACTGTAAGAGTTACCGTGGTTCGAGTCTCTTCAAGAGCTCGCATTCCCTTTTCCACCCCAGCGATGGTCACGTTGACTTCGCATGATTTGCAGCAAGATTGCGGCCTCGGCTGGTTCCGGCAAAATTTGCAGCAATATCGAAGCGGCGTTTCATGCTTGATTACGAAAGGATCAACGTCACGCTTTTCTGATTCAAAATCCTTGCGATCTTGGCCAACCGGTAGCTCACCTGGTAAAAGGCCAGGGCGATTGAGCTCCCTGGCCGCAGCGCCCTAGGCTGCGCCAAGCGGCGGTCCTGTGAAGCGGAGGCTGTACCTGCCGGCAGATTTCGCGATCTGGTCCATGTCCTGCGGGATTTGGAACTGGCCTGCAGCCATATCGGCGAAAAAGCCCTCGAAGCCGCCCGGCGTCAGGATCACGAGATGCCGTGAAGGTCGGTCGCCAACAACCCTGAAGGTATGCTCCGTTCCGCGCGGCACGAAGACGGTCTCGCCCGGCTTCTTGGTAAATGTCTCACCCGCGATCCAAAATTCGCAAGAGCCGGAAAGAAGGATGAAGGTTTCCTCCTCTCTTTCATGAATGTGTCGCGGCGGCCCACTGCCGACCGGCGAGAAGCTGTCAACGATGGACATCGCCCCGCCGGTTGCTGTGGTCGCAAGAATGGTTCGGTAATGAACCCCGAGCCATTCAATCGTATCGGGGTATTCAAGTAGGTCAATCATCGTTTCCTCCGTTGTCGAATGAAACGAAAGCGCTTTCGTCTTGCAGTTCTTAGCATCTGGACCATTATTGGAAAAATCGTTTGATTATATAGAAGCTATCGGTGAAATGAATTTTGCGACCTTTGATCTCAATCTGATGCGGGTACTTGACGCGTTGTTGCGGGAAGGGTCGACCGTGAAGGCCGGCCAAAAGCTTGGAATATCGCAGTCGGCCGTTTCCGGCGCACTTTCCAGACTGCGTTATGCGCTCGATGATCAGTTGTTCGTTCGTCACGGCCAAGGTCTGCGTCCCACGGATTATGCGAGAAGTTTGGCCATGCCTCTTCGCGAGACGCTCGACAGAATGGAGGCGATGTTGAGTACCACCTCCTTTGATCCCAGGAGCGCCAGCATCACTCTTAAGCTCGCAGGCAGCGATTTTTTTGCCGAGATGCTGATGCCACGGCTGGCGCGAGAAATTCACGAACGTGCACCGGGTATTCGGGTACAATTGGTCGACCTCGTCCCAAACAGCTACATCGACTCTCTTGAACGGTATGAAGCCGACATGGCTCTCATTCCTGATGCAGAATTCCCAGACTGGATCGACCGAAGTCCACTATTCCGATCGTCCTTCACAACTATCGCCCGCAGAGGAAACGCCTCAATAGAAGCGGCCGGAATAAAGCTCGGCGAAACCTTGCCCATCGATCTGTTCTGCGATCTCGGACATATCCTCTTCTCGCCCGAAGGAAAAACGAAGGCCATGGGTGATGCGGCATTGGCCAAGATCGGACGCTCCCGGAAGGTAGTGATGACGGTTCCCGTTTTCTTCGGCGTCTGCCGGGCTGTGAGCGAGAGCGATCATATTGCACTCGTCCCGCGCCAACTGGCAGAGCGGTTGGCCGATCTTTTCGGGCTCTCCCTTTATACACCGCCTATGCCGCTTCCGCCGGCGCTTATTGTCGGTGTGTGGCACAAGCGCTCTACCGGGAACCCGGCTCATCGCTGGATCCGTAACCTGATCGCAGAGATATTGCTGCCGCTTAATGTCGGGGAGCAACCTCTACCAAACGAAACGCGTTGAGGGTGCTTTCCGCTGCCAATCAGCGCCGTGGTGGGCACCGCGTAAATCCGACAGTTCGGAACCGGAAGACGCGTCAAATTACAAACTGAAGAAGCTGCGAAAGGTCGGAGGCAGAACTTGATTCACTGGTGGAACTGAGGGCCACCAGCCGACTTGCCATACTCACTCCGCCAAAGCCTAGATAGACCACCGCGGCTTACGGCACCGTCACCAACTGAGTGCACAGATCACACGTTCAAAACCCCKACCGGATTCAATTTAATCATTCAAAACCCGCGTAGTTGGAATCCTCTCGCCAGAGGAAAGGCGGCACATGGCCCGACTTAACGGCGAGGAATCTTGGGTAGCGCCTACTCCATTCAGCCCGCAGGATCGATCCTATTTGCCGAATGGAGTGGAAAGTCGAACGTTACTAAAATGTGCGTATGAAGAAGCTGCGGATCAATTTCGTCCAGATGCTCCTCATGGTCGTCGGCTTTCTGGCGACTTTGGCCGTCGCCGTGAACATCCCAGATGTGCCGTCGGGTACGGGGCATGATGAACTGTACGGGATGGTGATTTCGATCACCTTGCCCGACAGGGTTGGTGATTGCGCCGGCATCGACCACGACATCGGAAGCAAGCAGAAGCACCTGCCAACCAAGCGCCACAAATGCTGCCACGTCGCCTGTGCTGTTTATGGCTTTGTCGGCTCGCTGTATCTCGCGCCACAACCCAGGAACGGGCACCCCTTTTTCGCGTCGCGACAGCCGATGCCTTCTCCATCCGACCCGCGAGACATTCAGCACCCCCCGAATACCGCAGTGGTCTGAGCCCACAAAGCGCCTTGGCGATCGGCGGGTCTTCTCGCTGAGCCCCTCTTGTTTCAGATTATAGCTGAAGGCGCTACCAAGTCGCCCTGGGCCGTAATTTCCTGTTCCGATCCAACTCGAACCCTCTTTGTCTGTCCGAGCTCCCATGATCGGCGGCACGTTCGAAGGAGTTTTCGATGCTTATTAGCGTGACTGCTATCAACACCCTCTGCCAAGTTCCCCGTCGCCTTTGTCGAGTATTCTGGGCGTCGATCCCGAGTTCGATATGGCGCACATCATTCAATTTCGGCATCGCAGAAATATACCGAAGGACCACCACGAGTAGTATCCGAGTTCAGCGCCGTTACGCCTATTTCATGTGCGACCCGCCCAGGTTGTTGCTCATCAAAACGCTCCCATATCCGCTCAATGGCAGCGTCAAATGCAAAATCGACTCCGCCGTCGAGCCGCGGCACGATGAGGCGTGCGATCACGGCTGGATCCCAGTGGTGGATCCGATGCGGCCGCAGGATGCCTTCACCACCTGCCGCAAGTGTGGAGTAAGACGATAAGGGTTTTCCGATGGGCGACACGGGCTTCTGCGGCAAACCTCGTGCAGGTGCAGATCCTCATGCTCGGCCGTCTGCCCCGGCGATGCCCTTCTAGGCAGCCATGCTTGTCGTGTTCTGGCGAGAGTTCCGGAAATTACCTCATTGCGACGTGAAGGGTCCGCAGTGAGAGATTGTGGTAATCGTCGAGCGTGTCGAAGAGATAGCGGTTCTTGGCGCTTCGATAGATGAAGCGGTGAATGCGCCGGTCGAGCGCGAGCAGGGCGTCGAGGTCCGAGGACAGGGACAGGGCTTTCAATGCTTCGATCAGCTTGCCGGCTTCCAGACGTTCCGGCTCGCATGCGTTCTGCCGCTAATCGGGTCGCCCAGGATTCGATCCTTGCCCGGGCTTCATAGATGGCCGTCAGGTCGCTAATGTCGATCCTGCTGACGAATGTGCCGCGACGCGCGTTGACATCCACAAAGCCATCACGCTGAAGGCAGGAACGCCTCTCGCACAGGCGTGCGGCCGACGTCCAGTCGGCTGCAAGGGGGCGTGAAGGAATGGCGTCGAAATAAAGCCCATGCCATGATCTTCGGCGCGAATTCTCAAACAGGTCAACTCTCGGCGACTCGAATGCTTGCAGCAGAAAGGAGCAATCTTGTGAGGCAATGATCCAAAAGATCAGGAACATTCACAAATGAGGCAATACCGCGTCTTAACCTGATCGTCGCGCTATACCTAAGGTCCGAGATTGACAGCATTCTGCAATTTCCCGGCGTCCTTGCGTGGTGGTGCGCCGAACAGCCTCTTGTATTCGCGACTGAACTGCGAAACGCTCTCGTAGCCAACCGCGTACGCCACGCTCGCGGCTTCCGAGCGATCGGCGATGAGGCGCCGACGTGCTTCATGCAGTCGAATTTGCTTCTGGTACTGAAGCGGACTCAATCCGCTGATCGCCTTGAAGCGGCGATGGAACACCGACACGCTCATGCCGGCCACCATGGCCATAGCTTCAATGCTCAGATGCTCCGTGTAGCGCTTCCGAATCCAAGCCATGGATCTGCGGACATGCGACAGGTGACCGCTGGTGCCGGCAATCTGCCTGAGGAGCGGGCCCTGTGGCCCCATGAGGAGGCGGAACATCAGTTCATGCTCCCTGTGATGCGCCATGACCGGGATTTCAGCTGGATGGTCGAGCAGTTCCGCGAAGCGCCGCCACGCCTCGATCAATGCCGGCCCAGCGGGGCTATATCCGAACCCTTTATCCAGTGGTGGTGCCGGCATGCCGCCCATCTCCTGGAGCAGCGCCGAAATGACGTCCGGATCGATGGAAAGGTTGAGCGCAATATAGGGCCGCTCCGGTGAAGCCTCGCTGATCTGCCCCATGGCAGCAAGTTCGGCTGCAACCACCATGCAATCGCCAGCACCATAATCTAGCACCTGGTCGCCGATGAAGACCTGCTTGGAGCCTTGCAGCACGAAGCAGACTACGGGATCGTAGACTAGCCATCCGGGCTCGGAGGGTCGGTCGAAGGTGCTGATTCTGACCCGCGGCAAAATGGGTTGCGACTCGCCGATATGGCGCAGAACAAGGGCTTGGAGTTGAGCAAGATCGGTCATGAGACCATTTGCTGCCGTGCGCCTGGAAACGTCAAGCGATCGGCAGGATTAGGCAAGCAATCAGCAGAATCGAGCATCGTCTCGCTGACACGCGACAGTCACATTGGGGTATCGCATACGGAGGGATATTACAATGCAGCAACGCAAGCTTGGGCGGCACGGCCTTACGGTCGGCGCCATCGGTTACGGTGCCATGGGTACCGCCATCGGTTACGGCCCCAGCGACGACCAGGAATCGATCAATGCGATCCGCCGCGCCCATGAACTCGGCGTCACCCACTTCGACACCGCCCGCATGTACGGCTGGGGTGAAGGTGAGAAGCTGCTTGGTGTTGCCCTGCGGCCAATTCGCGATCAGGTGACGATCGCAACGAAGTTCGGTCTGACTGAAAGCTACGCCCCCGACTCCCGGCCGGAGACCATCCGCCGGATCGTGCACTCCAGCCTAAAGAATCTGAACGTCGAGACAATCGATCTGCTCTACCAGCACATCCCCGACCCCAACGTCCCGATCGAAGACGTAGTGGGCGTGATGCAGGAGTTTGTCCAGGCCGGCAAGGTGAAATATCTCGGTCTCTCCAACTCGGACGAGGACACCATCAGTCGCGCCAGTGCCGTCGCCCCGATCTCAGTTCAGCAATATCAGTATTCTATCTTCGCCCGGGAGGTGGAGTCGCTCCTGCCTGTCCTTGAAGAACTGGGCATCGGCCTGGTTGCCTATTCGCCGCTGGCGCGTGGCTTCCTTACCGGGGGTGTCAAGTCTCGCGACCAGTACAGCGCCGATGATTTTCGGCAGAATCTCGGATGGTGGGCACCGGGGAATTTCGCCAAGAACGTGGAGATCGCGGAGGAGCTTCACTCACTCGCCATGGCCAAAGGTGTCAACCTCTCCCAGCTTGCGTTGGCTTGGCTATTGGCACGAAAGGACTACATCGTCCCGATACCAGGCTCTCGTAACTCTCAACGTGTGGCGGAGAACATTGCTGCTGCCGAACTCGTACTCACCGATGCGGACCTCAAACGGATTGATGAGATCGCTCCTAAGGGAGGAATTGGCGGACTAGTCTGGGGTGAATAATATTCATGTTAGTCGATTTGTGATGGGGTGAGCTCGCCAATATCCTCGAAGCGAGCGCAAATGCGGCATAGCTGGAAGCACCTCTACGTCATCCATTGTGGAAACAGCGGAAGTAAGACAGACGAGCTGGAGCCCAATTAAGATCTCCGATTGTCCTTCGCTACGAGGTTGGCAATTTTGGCGACCTCTCGCTGTTCCTATCACGTCGTGGCAAAGAAATTGTTTGCTGCCGCCAGAAAACCTCCTTCTTGTCAAAGCCCAGGGCCAGCTTAGAAGGTCTACACATGCGGCAAAACCACTCCGGCGGGCTCAAAGGCAAGGTCGAACTCTCCGCCGCGATCCCGTTCGATGCAGCTTGCCATCGGCCGGCTGCCGATCCGGCGGCGTGTGCGCCGAGGTACGGGTGGGCCTCTGTACGGGGTCGAGTTTGAGGGAATATCGATCGAAACGGACCCGATTACTTGCGTCACCGACACGAGGCAGCACATCCGCCGGTCGCGTCAAGACGTGCTAAGATGAAACAAACTAACAGGGAACAAAGGTGTCCATAAGAGGACCAGACAAACACGAGGCCTCCAAGTCTTACAGACGGAGTGAGACTTAAAATCCTATTACCGGGCTTTGTTGAATAGATCTCGGGGCGAGCCTTCGCTGATAAGCGCATTGAGCATGGAGCCGGCCGCGCGCCGCTCTAGGCCCGTAAGGACGATCCTCTTGAACTCAGCGGGCTTGCCGCTGCTAGTGTCCCAGACCGACCAAAGCTTGTGTCGTTCAGGGCGCAGGATGTAGCGAACCGTGATTGGAGATTCCATTTTCGTATCCTTGATCGGATCGCTGATGGCTTCCGGCAAACTTTCAAGCGGAAGGGATCAGCTTTCCCGATCGGGTTTCTTTCTTGCTCTCATAGCAAAAACCCAACGTCCTTGCCCTTGAGATGTTCCCATACAACTTTGAAGCGCCCGATGAACATAGTTGAGCGAAGGCCATGACCCTCCGAGGAGGTTTATGGCCAAAGCGCGGTGGGATGAGGCGTGACCCTCAACGCACCGGCACCACTTGCGACCATCACGAACTGGCTGAATTCAATTCCAGCATTCCTGAATTGGATGACTGGCTGCGTCGTCGCGCCCGCGCTAATCAGGCAGGCGGCGCATCCCGCACCTTCGTCGTGTGCGAGGGCGAGCGTGTCACCGCCTACTATGCGCTTGCCTTCCGCAGCGAAGCTGCCGGAAGCAATGGGCCGTTTCCGCCGCAACATGCCCGACCGGATTCCGGTTGCCGTCCTCGGCCGGCTCGCCATCGATCAGGCCTATCACGGGCGCGGTATCGGCAGGGCACTGGTGCGCGACGCGGGCCTACGCCTGCTCAATGCCGCTGAAGTTCTCGGTATCCGCGGCGTACTGGTGCATGCGCTCTCTGAAAATGTGCGAGCGTTCTATGAGGCGGTCGGTTTCCTGCCTTCGCCGTCCGGCCTGATGATGCTAATAGCTGGACTGCATGATCTCAACGGCGCGCTGAATTCCTGACCCGTCAGCTCGCTCTCACATTGGGGCCGATCTTGGTGTGAAGCGTCAGGAAAGCCGCTGCGCTTCTTCACGTCGGAAGCAAGGCTTGCCGACTGTTATGCCTATGGTTTGCCGTATCCTGACAACTATTATTGACGATTCATCTTCATGAAAATTGGGCCGCCTTTGGGGGGATGGGCGACCCAGTCCGGCTGCAGGAGCAGCCACGTAGGCGGAAAGGAATGCCTACGATTGGATGATATCACTCGATATTTTAGCTTCAACGAATATTTCGAATTAATTTATTGAACTTCTTAGCTAAACAAGGGCAAATTGGAGGATATGTGATCGAAGCACCAGGTTTGGCCAAGGCCGGCTGAATGCGGCCGAGTGGCCGGTGCACACGAATAGCGGCTTTCTCAAGCGGCTTCGATCAGAGCGACGCTGCCCTTGCCCTGCGATGTACGCCCGCCGCCCACTTATGTACAACCTCGACCCGTCCCGGACATAGGTTCGTCGCTCATCTCGCGACGAACCGAGGAGACATCCAGCGTGTGGTGCACGTTGAGCTAGGCCGCCGCAACCGGCCCTTCAATGTCCTCGAACATCTGATTGAGATTGAGGAAGCAGACCATTCCCTGCTCAAGCGGGATGATGCCGTAGGCGTAACTGGCATCGAAGGACCGCGCAAGAAGGGGCAATTGTTGAATGTCGCCGCTGGAAATCGACAAAATATCGGAAACCTGATCGACCACTAAGCCTACGGTACTCTTTCCGACTTCGGCAACGACGATGGCGCTGCGGCTCGCGTCGGTATGGCTGCGCATGCCGAGCTTGGCGGCCAAATCGATAATCGGGATGACCATGCCGCGAAGGTTCATCACACCGATGACCTCGGGTGGCGCATGGGGCAGCGGCGTTGCCGCTGCCCATCCCCGGATTTCCCGGATTGAAGTGGTCCTGATGCAGAATTGCTGATCGCCAGGGTGAAAGGCGATAATTTCCATGGTCTCCTGATCAGTCATCACTGTTTCTGTGCCGGTCATCAAAACTCCTCCCAGTCGCTTTTGGCGGCCAGTGCCGTGTTTCCGGCGAAGGCGCTTGAGAGCTTGCGGCCAAGTGCGCGCGCCGGCGAGGCGATCGGACGGTTGCTGGAGGTGACAGCGCGCGGCACCGATTGGCCAGCTTCGAGCTGGAAGCGGGCGATCAACCGGGCAAGGTTCGCTGCTTCATCGGCCAGCCGGTTGGTCGACGCCGTCGATTCCTCCACCATGGCCGCGTTCTGCTGCGTCGTCTGATCCATCTGGTTGACGGCCGTGCTTACCTCTGAAAGTCCCGTAGACTGTTCCTTGGCGGCGGTAGCGATCGAATGCACGTGTTCATTGATCTTGACGACATGGCCCTGGATCAGCGTCAGCGCCTCACCGGTCGCCGTCACCAGCTTGACGCCGGCTTCGACCTCGCCGCCCGAACGCGAGATCAGCGTCTTGATATCCTTGGCGGCAGTGGCGGAGCGCTGCGCCAGCTCACGGACGTCTTGAGCGACGACCGCAAATCCCTTGCCTGCCTCGTCGGCTCGGGCCGCTTCGACACCAGCGTTGAGCGCCAAGAGGTTTGTCTGGAAGGCGATTTCGTCGATGACATTGATGATCTGGCCGATTTCGCCGGAGGCCTGTTCGATGCGACCCATCGCCGAAACCGCTTCCTTGACGACGGGGCTMGATTGTTCGGTGCTGCGCCGTGCTTCATCGACCATGTGGCTGGCTTCCGTTGCCCGCTCCGTCGAACTCTTCACCGCTACCGTGATCTCTTCCAATGCCGAGGAGGTTTCCTCCAGCGATGCTGCCTGCTGCTCGGTCCGCTTGGACAGATCCCCGGACGCTGTTCTCATCTCGCCGGCGCCGCTGTTGATCGTGTCGATCGCGGCACGAACTTCGCCGAGCACCGTCCTCAGATTGGCCATCGTTGCATTGACGTTTTGCTGCAATTCGCCGAAGGCGCCCTGGAATTCGCCCTTCATGCTCTCCGTCAGATCCCCTTCCGGCAGCGCCGAGATAACCCGGCGGGTTTCAGCAACGCCGCGATCGACGGAGCTTACCAGTTCGTTCACCTGAGCGGCGAAACGGTTGAGGTCGGCATTGTCGTAATCCTTGGAAATGCGGCGGGTAAAATCGCCGGCAACCGCCGCAGAAACAACTTGCCCCATGCTTGATTGCAGAATCGGCGCTCTTGGCCTGCAGTGCCGATTCCCGCGCATTCATCTCGCGCACTTTGATGCCATTTTGCTTGAATACCTCAACCGCACGCGCCATTTCACCGAGTTCATTTCTGAGATCCGTGAATGGAACCGCGACATCGAGATTGCCGTCGGCGAGGGCGCGCATCGTGTGCGTCGTATTAGCGATTGGCGCTGCGATCCCGCGATAGAGAGCAAATCCGGCGATCAGCGCGAAAGCGGACATGCCCACGAGACCACCAATGCTAATCCAATCGGAAGAAGAGACTGCGGCCTTTCCGGCGGCGCTGCGTTCAATCATGAGAGAACGCTCCGCATCCTGAATTTCGTTGATCAGCCCACGCATGCCGTCCATATAGGTTTTGCCGGCGCCTCGTGCTTCCATCGCTCGCGCTTCCTCGACCGTCTTGGAATCCCGCGTGAGCGCGATAACTTTTTCGGCAACATCATTGCGCCAACCCAGTGCACGGTCGTTCAAAGCCGCAAGCCGCGTCTGTTGCGCCGGGTTATCGGCCGTAAGTTCCTTCACTTGCGCAAAGCTGCTTCGTAATCCTTGATGCCATTGTGATACGGCGCAAGGAAATCGTCCTTGCCTGAGACGAGATAACCGCGAACGCCGGTCTCCTGATTGACCATGCTCAGCAGGATAGTTTTGAGGGAGAGCATCATGCAAGCTCGAAGCGGCGGATCTAAAATTTGCGGAAGGAATTATTCCAGCGGTCAATACTCCCAGTAGAGTTTAGGTCCGCAGAGGTTCATCATAAGGAAGAACCTGCGCGGCAGCGGGGCTCAGGCTTTATGAACCCCCCAGATGAGAACTTTCGATCACAGTCGCCGATAGCTTCGTGGTGGAATTGGTTTCACGAAGTGCTTGCGCGCACAGCGCCTCCAGGTAGTTCGTACATGGACCAGCCGGCTGCGGAGATGAGCACAGGTGGAATCTTTGTAGATCTTCAACAGTAAGGTCCTGGCCGGCCGCATTACCACAGCACCGAAGATTTTATCGATCATCTGAATAGCGAGATCGACGTCTTGTCGGTCGGGAAGGTTGAAAGGAATGCCTACTCTAGCGCGTTTGGCCAGGGCTGCGCCGAGCCCGAGCCGAGCGCTGACCAATGCACCCGATCCGGAACTCTTGAGTGGCCTCGACTGATCCCCTCGAGGGCAACCTGCACCGTCTTGCCGAGCACACCGCAGACCGGACTCGGTTCGCCGATTTTAGCATCTGACATTGCCTCATCCTTTCGCGGTTGAAAGACTCCAAAAATACTGCGGCGCGCAAAAGTTCCATTCTCCACATCCTGGGCGCGTCGAACCTTGCCTGGCAAGAAGTTGATTAAAATGCGCCCTTAAGTAGCAAAGTTGTTGAAGAAGTTTCGAGCTAACCTGTCTTCGGAAACAAGGCAGATGCAAGTCTCGAGGACAGCATGCGAAGTGTTCTGGGTGTTTTTTCGATCGATGATAGCCTCGGTGCCACTGCGATCCTGGAAGGGAGATCAAACCTTCCAATTGGAAAAGAGCTTCGAGCCGAGATTCATGTTCCAGGTAGACCGGTTATCAAGGCTAGGGCGTATAAAGCTTGGCCCGATCCAAGGCCTTATGAGAATTACTTTTTCGTCGGGGTCAACAAAGCTGACCTGATCGATGGAGCAGCCGTAACGCTTGAGCTTTGTGGCGATTGAACGACGGCGGAATTTGGGCTGTCTACCGGGCCGAAAATAAGCAGTGATCAGCTTTCCTTTAGAGTCACTCTGCAATGACGCGTCTCTAGCTGCATTGTTTTTCCGCACCCGATTGCTGCGGAAGCCTTAGTTTTATACTAAGCCCATGCGTTTTCCAGTCGCGCGTGATTGAACCCTTGATGGTATCGATGGCCGCACGCTCAAGGCGTGACCCGAAACCGTTCGGCCCGGCGGGGACCTTAATGGGAGGTCCGCCCGTCTCCTTCCATTCCAACGAGAGACCATCTTCCTCCCGCACGTCAACTTCGATATAGCCTTCGGCTGTCGAAAGCGCTCCGTACTTTATCGAATTGGTGACGAACTCGTGAAGAAGCAACGCGAGCGGAGTAAGCAAGGAAACATCCACGGAAATGTCATCTCCTTTCACGGCAATGCGTTCATTCCCCTTGTCCTGATGAGCGGCGGAAATAGCTTCGACAAGAGCAAAAAGGCGTACCGGACCACTCGACTCCGAAACGCTGTCCGCGCCCGGCAGAGTAAGACTGTGGGCTGCGGCCAAGGCGCTGATGCGGGCGCGCAGATCGCTGGCCAAGCTTTTGACGCTTGTTGCAGTCCTTTCGCTCAAGGAAACGAGGGCATTCATGACAGCAAAGAGATTCTTTATGCGATGGTTCATTTCCCGCAGCAAAAGGTCCTGCCGCTCAACCAACCGATTTCGCTCCGAGATGTCGCGCACGATCTTAGACGCGCCGAGAATGGTGCCATCCTTGTCTCGGACAGGAGAAACGGTGAGCGAAATGTCGACCAGGGTCCCATCCTTGCGGCGCCTCACTGTCTCAAGATGTTCAATCCGCTCACCGGCTTGGATGTGGGCAATGATGGTCGCTTCTTCATGCAAAAGTTCGGGCGGAACAATGATGGTGATGGGCTGACCGACTGCTTCCGACGCGGCGAATCCGAAAACTCGTTCGGCGCTGTTGTTCCAGCTTGTGATAATGCCATCCACGGATTTGCTGATGATGGCATCTTCGGAATTTTCGACAATTGCTGCGAGCCAAGCCTCAGCCGACAATAGACCGATCGCCGGACGTCCGGTCTGGGCCTCATTGACACGAGGCTCTGAGGCAGTGCACGCGGGATCCGCGTTTTTGGGCTCTTGCGACAATTCTTCCTCCTGCTTTTTTGTTCGTTAGAGGATACGCAACTCTAATGAGCCTCAATGGCAGCCTCTCCGCAATACATTGCAGCGGCTAGCTGCTGGCCTGAAAGATCGACGGCTGCGATAGCTTATCGTACGCGTTGAATATTGGGAGTCCAGTCTAAGGCGCATAGAGGTGATCGAGCGCCGCCAATTTTACGAACCTCCATAGCTGGTGTTGCGCACGGAGCGTCTGGTATTCAAGCGAGTGACGCTGCGGAACTTTTCTATCGGCGAAGTGTTCGAGTGCTCCAGTATCCGCAACCTTTTCTTGGGCTTTGGAGTGCAGATAGGGGCCGACTGCCGGCGATCGGACCTTAGTACGAGTAGCAATTCTGACAAACTCCACAGTCCCTTTTTGAGAGAACCATGCGAATCCTTGTCGTTGAAGACGAGTTTCTTATTGCAGTTGATACCGAGTACACCTTGCGCTCATGGGGTTACGACGTCGCTGGGCCCGTCAACAACGCCGCCGATGCTCTGCGGCTTGGCGCGTACGTTGATATCGCCCTTATCGATGTTAATCTCAGCGATGGACCTACCGGCCCCGCATCGGCTGCCTATTTGAACCAAATGCACGGTGTCACCGTCATATTCACGACTGCCAATCCGGAGATGGTCGTCGCGCATCCGCATGCAATCGGTGTGCTTCCCAAGCCCATCTATGGCCCTGATCTACTCAGCGCGATCGAGTATGCCATCGCCTGCCGCAAGGGTGAAGCCGTCGTGCCACCCACCTGTCTCAAACACGCTTAAACATCAATCTCGGCGCTCTGATGCGGGATGACCTGCATCAGGCTGCGATTGGACCATATCCACGAGGAGCAACCATGGCAAAGTCGGCCCCCCAATCATTTTCTATGTGGCGAAATCTGTACGCCGGCTCCTTGGCAAAAGACCTGTTCACTTCACCCTATTAATGTTGAAGCTACTCCGTCGATTTACGAGATGCCTTGACGCGGCCATTATGGAGAGCTTGCGCAGGTTATCGATGTCGACTTCTCCGTGGCGATACATCCTGATGATGAAGGCGGCAAATTGCTTTTTCATTTCCCGATCGGCAGCGAACCAAGGTTGGCGAGAGACATAGCGATAAATGTCGCGCAACGCGGCAACTTCTCCAGGCTGGAAAATGCCTTCGTTGAGCGGATGACGCACGTTATCGTTCTCCGTCAAACAGAGCATGGGACAATAAGATTTTTTAGGAGCTCGAGCCTCCGTTCCGAGGCTTCTACAGGTGTACGACTATAGCGCGAACCGTTAGGTCCGGGCAAAGAATGAATTGGTGCGCCAAGAATCCCGGCGAGTTCCTGGGGACTGCCACACTCGATCGACAGCACGACCTGGAAATGCACTCGCATCAGGCAATCTGCGCAGGCGTCCCGCTCTACGCCTGTCTATCTACCTCGCTGTCGTCGTCGAACCGACGTGCMGGCAGATATCCGTGCGTCTCCAGCCACTCTTGGACGACGTATCGGATCATTTCGTTTCTCGTTTTGCCGACTTCGTCACCGATGCCGGCTATCGCATCTTCCATATCGCCGTCCAAAACGACCAGGGCGGAATTTCGGAGCATCGGCGCAGTTCGCCTCAACATAATCTGGAGTTCTGCGCGCGAGATATCGGCGATGTGCTTGGCGGCATCTTCAAGTAGGGCGGCGTGATCGCGCGTCGTCATCGGAACTCTCCTTCCGCCGTGCATGCCCCAAACGATGGAGGAACATATGCGCTATGAAGATTGTTCCACTGGGCCTTGCTTTAGGAAGGTATTTGGGGCCGTTGATCATCCCTTGCCTGCGACTGCGTGAAGAAACTAAATATATACAGGTCGGCGATTCGACTCCGTTCAAGGCGCTCGCCCTGGATACTGCAGAGTCGGACATTTGAGTCCCATCAAGATTGTAGCTAACGGCAGCGATCAAGGCACCTCAGATAATCGCGCGCATGAAGGCAATGGCTCATTCCAGAGGTCGGTGTCTTGTGTGGTCCAGGCAAAGTTCTCATCGCAAGCGGCGGGTGGAGGTGATAACCGTGTGCGTGCCCAAGCTAGGGTTTCTGCCTGTATAGGATCATGCTGGCATGGTGCAGCGTATCATGATCGACGAACGTGCCGTCGGCGGTGAAGCCGGTGTCGTCCCAGTAATCGATGTGGTTGCCAGTGATGGCGTACCGGCCCTGATAAGCGCTTTGGCGATTGCCGCGGGCTTCATCATAGCGGCCTGTTGGTAGGAGTTCGTGACGGATGTGGCCGTCCCCTGTAACCCATAGGCCGACATAAGGATGGTTCTGCGTTTGAGAATGGATGGTCGATTGGGCGGGCATTTCGTCCTCTGCTTTCGCGATTTAGGCCAGTGCGCGCAGAAACGTGGCAGTGGCAATAATTGTAAGCACGGTGATAGGGAGACGATTGTTCATGCTGAGCCTCCCCTGGTTTGTCTCACCGTGTTCTGCGCTGCGTATCAAAACGTTGTCCGTGTCGGGCGGACGACGATTTCGTTCACATCGACATCCTCAGGCTGTTCGATGGCAAAGCGGACGGCGCGGCCGATGGCGTCAGGGGTGAGCGAGATCGTGCGGTAGGATTTCATCGCTTCGGCCGCGACCGGATCGGTTATGGCGTCGGCAAGTTCGCTTTCTACGACACCCGGATGGATGCAGGTGACGCGCAGCCTGTCGTTCTCCTGGCGGAGCCCATCGGAAATTGCACGGACAGCGAATTTGGTCGCGCAGTAGATAGCTGCGGTCGGCGAGACCGATAGGGCGCCGATCGAAGCAATGTTGACGATATGGCCGGAACCGCGCTCGTTCATGTCCTGAAGCACGGCAGCTATACCGTAGAGCACGCCCTTGATGTTGACGTCAACCATCCTGTCCCATTCGTCCACCTTCACAGACGACATGAGCGACAGCGGCATCACGCCCGCGTTGTTGACGAGGACGTCGATGCGACCATGTTGCCTGCGTGCTGCGTCTGCAAAGGCTGCGACATCCGCACGGTCGGTCACATCGACCCTGTGGGTCCTGACCTTGCCACCGAACCGCCGGATTTCTTCCGCGACGTTTTCCAAACGGTCGGTGCGACGGGCGCCGAGCACGACGGTTGCGCCTGCCTTCGCGAGTTCGTGGGCTATGCCGACGCCGATGCCGCTGGATGCACCGGTGATGAGGACGACCTTGTCCATAACGTTTCCTTTCGCTGTTTTACGATTGCACGGAACGTAGCCATGCGACATTGTTGCGATAAGTCACCTTTTCGTTCACGCAGAGGAAAGAAAGGCTAACCAATGTTGCCGGATTTCAATGCGCTCGCGGTTTTCGCCCTTGTCGCAGAGGAACGCAGCTTTCGCGCTGCCGCAGATCGCATAGGCGTGACGCGTTCCGCCGTCAGTCAGACGATCCGTAAGCTGGAAGAGACGCTCGGTATAGCGCTCGTAAACCGCACGACCCGCAGCGTGGCGCTGACGGAAGCGGGCGAGAGGCTTTATGCTGAGGCCGCGCCGATGTTGCTTGAAATGCAAGCCGCGCTTGAGGCAGCAGCAAGCCTGGGCGGAGCGCCGCGCGGTCGGCTCACACTTGCGGTGTCGTCTATTGCCGAAAGCTTTCTGTCTGGTCCCCTGCTMACATCCTTTCTGGATCGGTACCCGGACGTGAAGATGCATATCACCGTTACCGACGAGGAATTCGATATCGTTGCTCAGGGATACGATGCCGGGGTGAGGCTGGGGGAGGTGATTGCACAAGACATGATCGCTGTGCCGGTTTCGGGTGAACAACGCCAACTGGCCGTGGCATCGCCCGCCTATCTAGAACGCCATGGAATACCTCGGCACCCAAATGAACTTGCAAACCGCCGCTGCATCGGGTGGCGCCGCTCGGCAAATGTTGCGCCGTATCGGTGGGAGTTCTCAGAGGACGGACAAGAGTTTTCGGTGGCGGTGCCGGACACGATCACCACGACCGACATGGCGTTGATGATCAAGCTCTCGGTTGCGGGTGCCGGCATCAGCTTTGGCATGGAAGACAGTTTCCGTCCGGCGATAGCACGTGGCGAACTCGTACCGGTTCTGGACGAGTTCTGCCCGCGCTTCCCTGGCTTTTATATTTATTATCCAAGCCGCCGCAACATGGCGCCGAAACTCAGAGCTCTGGTGGAGCATTTGCGCGGCATTCGCTGAGTGCAATTGATAACCAATTGGTATCATTCCCAAATCGCACTTCAACCTTGAACCCACCCCCCTACAGCTATGTGGCGGAGAAGTTGGAATGTCCGCTGTGGTGCAAAGTAGAAATGTCCGTTTGGGCGTCCACACGGCAAGCTGCCCCGATCTGAGCGGATCCGGGTTGCAAGATCAGATCGGGGCGGGTGGGGCACCCCCCTTCGGCTTTAGCTTTGAGACTATATGATCGACGCCTTACTCCGCAGCCTGCTGCCGCGACAGCGCTGGTTCACGGTTTAACGGTGGTCACACGGAATGTTCAAGATTTCGATGGTACCGGCGTGATCCTCGTCGATCCATGGCGGGAATAACATCGGGTGCGCGCTTCGCGAGCCGATGTCTTTTTCGGAGAATTCCTGGGATCGCCTCAGCCACTTTGCTAGGATACTAAGGGTCGAAGGTCGTTTCCATTCAAGAGCTTGAATGGCAAAAAAAGTTTGCGACCCCTGTTTGTGTAAGGTACCGCGAGGAGATGTCCCAGCATGGCTGCCCTCCAGATGCACGAGACAAGCTGCAGCACATGTTATTCGCGAGCGGCGAAACTAGCTAGTGCCCGTCCAAAGTGTGCTGCAGCAAGCAGGCCGGGGCAGGTAGGCATCCGGAAGATKAGCGCAAGCAAACCCTTCGATGACGCGTCGTTATCACTCTTTGATGCCACTAAAACCAAGGGCGTTTGGATCTCTTGGGACAAGTCGGTCGGGAGCCTGATGACTGGGCCGACAGTGGACGGCGTATAGGGGGCGTGAGTTGGACACAGGCTTTTGCGCGGAACTGCAGGAACCAGCTTGCTGATGCCAAGGGAGAAGTACAAGCGGCCGAAAGCCGCAAGGCGAGAGTACCGATGCAGGAGGCTGGGGCGGACCGACCCGTAGTAGTGATGAAAGCGCTGTAATGACGGTGGAGCGAAGGGGTCGGGTCAGGTGGTCGTATCTTTTGAAATAACTGGAGACAGGATGACGTCGACGGATGCGACAGACAAGCCGTTTATGATCGATAAGCGGCTGGTGTACGAAGCCTACAAAGCGGTCAAATCCAATGGTGGTGCGGCCGGCGTGGACGGGCAGACGATCGAGGCATTCGAAGCCGACCTGAGGAGGAACCTTTACAGGATCTGGAACAGGATGAGCTCGGGAAGCTACTTTCCGCCACCGGTGCGCGCCGTCCCAATTCCCAAGAAGACTGGAGGCCAGCGGATTTTGGGTGTGCCCACCGTGAGCGACAGAATCGCGCAGATGGTGGTCAAGCGGCTCATCGAACCGGAACTCGATCAGATCTTCAAACCGGACACGCGCCCGAAGAACTGCAGCGTGCGCATGGGGACTATGATTTGCTGTTCCGGCAACTTCTGGAGGCAAGCGCTTCGTATTTCAGACCTTCGCCGTGGTCGACGGTTTCTTCCCCGATAGTCCGACACAGGCTGACGGCTTGCCGACTACCGGTTCCCGCCATTCCGTGAACGATGCTGATGAGTGGATAGAGAGTGGTTTGATTCCAACACTTGGTGCCCACGTCTGACGGCCGCGATGATGTCGTCAGGGTCTGCTTTCCAGACGAACGGCTTGGGTTCTTCGTTGTGCTCTCTTTCACCGGCTACGCGTGGGAACGATAACCCGGCCCAGCCGGTCGGATCGGGGGCTACCGGCAGAACCAGTGTCGCATTTCTATCTGGCTGAACACGTCGCTCCTCTAACCAGCTTTGACATGAATGCCGCGCTTTTAACTAGCCGTAACATAGATTAAAATTAGCCAAACTTACACTTTAAATTGGCCGAGAACTCGGTTAACGATAGCCGATGACAGACTCGCCGCCACCGAAAAAGTTGATTGAACGAAAAGCCCGACCGATTGTGGAAACCGCGCTGGCTGATACACGAGTCGTGCTCATCGCCGGCCCGCGGCAAGCCGGAAAGACGACCCTCGCGCGACAGGTCTCTGGCACCGATCGTCCATTTATCACTCTCGACGATGTTGGTACGCTTAACGCAGCAAGGACCGATCCGATCGGCTTTATCCGAGGCATCAAACGGGCCGTGATCGACGAGGTGCAACGGGCGCCCGAACTGATACTGGCGATCAAGGAAAGCGTTGACCGCGATGACGAGCCCGGACGGTTCTTGCTCACGGGCTCAGCCAATCTGGCCACCGTTCCGGCGATTGCAGACTCGCTCGCCGGTMGTATGGCGGTTGTCCCATTGTTGCCATTTGCCCAATCTGAGATCCGATCCACCCCGGGTCGTCTCCTGGATCGGCTGTTCGCCGGCGAGGAGCCTTCCGCCGGGGAGGACGCCGTCATCGGCGACGACCTGCTGTTGGCGGTGCTACAGGGGGGCTATCCAGAAGCATTGCGTCGGCCGACGCCCGGCCGGCGGACTGCTTGGCTGGAAGATTACGTGAAATTGATCCTCGACCGCGACGTGCGTGATATCGCCAACATCGATCAGTTGGACCGGCTTCCGCGGCTGCTCGATGTCCTAGCGGAGCACGCCGGACAATTGGTCAATCATAGCAGTTTCGGTGCGGCGCTCGGATTGTCGAGCATCACTGCACAGAAATACGTTGCTATCCTTGAGCGCCTCTTTCTGATCAGGACACTTGTCCCGTGGTCCAACAACCGCTTGAGCCGACTCGTCAAGACACCAAAGCTTCACTTTCTGGACTCGGGGTTGCTTGCCACTTTGCGAGAGGATGAGGCGGATGTGTTGCGCGACAACAAAAGTCGTTTTGGCGCCCTGCTTGAAAGCTTCGTGGTGTCAGAACTGCTGAAGTTGGCATCCTGGTCAGACCGGCGCTTATTGTTCTCGCACTACCGGACGAGAGACCAAGATGAGGTCGATGTCATCATCGAGGATCGTCGCGGCCGGATCGTTGGGATAGAAGTAAAGGCGTCAGCAACGGTGAAATCTGACGATTTTCGCGGGTTGCGCCAGTTGCAAGATGCTGTCGGCGATCGTTTCGTGCGAGGGCTCGTCTTACATGACCACGACCGAGTGACGCCATTTGGAGAAAAGCTCCAAGCCGCCCCGCTATCTCTTCTATGGACAATGTGAACCGCAAGTGAGGAGCGTCGGGCGACTATTCGCTCATCCCAGTTCGATCTTTGATCGCCAGGAGTACCAGTACGGCAAGCCCAGTTTTGCATATCGCGAGCGCAAGGATGGCAGAGATGACCGATTGAAATCTATATGGCGGCCAATTGAAAGCGTCCATCTGCGACCGGGCTGCATTTTCCGGCCTTCCGTCCTGCTCGATCCGCCGGCGGACGCCGAGGTATCGCGGATCGCAGTCTTCGGACCGCTGACCTGTGTCTATGGCTATACCGAGGTTGACGAGGCGATCCGTATAGCCGACTCGCTGCCGTATGCATTTCAGGCGAGTGTCTTTTCCTCCGACATAGCGGTCGCTCTCAAGGCTGCAAGGATCTCGATGCATCCGCGGTGCTCGTCAACGACCACATTTCCTTTCGCACCGACTGGATGCCTTTTGCCGGACGCAGGCAGTCGGGATATGGTGTCGGGGGTATTCCATGGACGATGGAAGAGACGGCCGACGACAAGATGGTGGTATTAAACGGCGTCAGTTGATCCTGCCCTCCTGTCTTTGCCAAGTTCGATCCCATGAGCCGCTTGGTTGACGATCTGCCGATCGTGGTAGGGCGCTGTGTCCGGTCCCGGCGCCATAGTCAGCATGATGAGGCTTGGCCTACCAGAAGATCGAGAAGTGATAAAAGACACCCAAGAACAAGCTGTTCGGTGAAAAGCCGTCCCTTCACCGCCTTTAAGTAACAGAGGCGAAAGCAAAGATAAATCAGAAGCTGTGAAAGCGGCGTTGAATKACCTACCACGATTTTGAGCTTTGAGCTCGGATCGCCGATGCGGCCTTTGCTTCACTTGACTTGCGATGGGTAACAGCTGACAAGAACGTCGTCTGCTGGAGCAAACACCCATGGCTAATGAAGAACAGATTGCGACCCCTGAAACGGCAACAGTGCAAGCAATATCTGAACCCGCACCTTTGACAACGAAAGTAACCAAGCCTCGGCGGAAAAAGGCCAGCATTGAACCTCCACCTGCCGCTCGAAAAGCCTCCGCAACCAAATCGAGGCGTTTCAGCGACGAAGACAAACTCGAGATGCTCGCCCAGATCGAGGCCCAGCTAACAACGGGCACAACGCTGAAGGATGCCGTAAAGAGCCTCGGGATTTCCGATCAGACCTATTATCAGTGGAAAAAGGCAGCCAAGCCTGCAGACAAGGTCGAGGCGGCGCCTGCCGGTGAGATCGATGATCTCGCCGAATTCACAGAGCTTGAGGCGGAAAATGCCCGTCTGCGAAAGCTGCTGGCTGAGAAGCTGCGTGCCGAGAATGCGGAACTTCGCCGGCGCCTCGGGCTGAAGTGACTCGACATGGTCATGCCAAGAAGCGAATGAATCCCAAGCGCAACTTCGTCGTCGAATACAAAAGCAATCGACGGCCGCTCAAGACCCAATCCAATTCAATCTGGGGCAACACCGATCTCAAAGCGTTGGCGGAGGAGATCGAGAGTGAAACGTCGTCTACATCTGGCGCGCCGTTGGCTGTGGAAACGCGATCGGTAGGTTCCTCTGAAATTCCGATGGGACCGGCTGTATCGGTGCCAATCGTTGACGAGATTGGTCCGGCCGACAGCGATGACAAAGCCGAGCCTCCGGACGAGGTTATCGCGGAGGCGGCACGCGCGAGCGAACCGCCGGTGCTGCCKACCATCGATTTGACGCAGAATTCAAATCCTCGACGCGCTCAGCGAAAGGCTGTCCGACGGCCGAAGGGCACCGCTGCAGCAGAATTCATCGCACCGATCGCTGAAACCGCTAGACCGGATATCGTCACCGAGGACGATCTCGCCGAACTCGATGCTGAAAACAAATGGCTCAAAGCAATGTTGGCTGAGAAGCTCAGAGCTGAGAACGCCAGGCTGATGAAAATGCTTCGACGGTTTGGTGTCGCTTAGCCGGGCGTTTTTCGCGGATCATCGCCGTAGGTTCGCTCTTCACGGATCGTCCCGTCGCTCCTATGCAAAACGGCCTGAGCCAGCGCACCCTTGTTATGAGCAGCGCGGCCGGCAGCCGTTGCGGCGCCTTCGGCTTCGGCTTGCGTCTTATGGGTGGAAATGGTCTTTCCACCTGACGTKACTTTCCAGCCTTCCTGTGAGGGCGATGAATGGAAGACTTCCCGTTTTGCGATGAAGCTCACACCCTCTTTATATTGCATCGTACTAAAGTACCATGTTGACCGTTGGCGGTCGAGGCGTGACAGGAGAGAGCGAATCTGCTTCTTCCTAATGAAAGCATTTTGGAAGGCGCTAATATGGATGGAGCAGAAAACGACCTGCGTTTGATCGCCGTTATGCGGCGTTACTTCGCGATCAAACAGGAGCTTGCAGGTTTGAAGTCTTCGCTCGAGGACAAGCGAAAAGCGGCCGGAATTGCGGTCGGTGAATTTTATCACGTCCGCGCCGAAAACGAACATGCAGGCGATGTCAGTCGGACCGTCACGCTAAGACGGGAGATGGAGTTTCTGATGAGCCTCGCCGAAAGCTGGGCGAGGGGAGACATCATTCATCTCGGCCTGACAGCCGATTKACGGCAAACGCGCGGCCTTGAGGAGGCAAAAGCTGTTCGGCGGCCGAAGCAGGCACATCTGCCAATAAGCAAGAGCCAAAAGCCTTACTCGACCGAGCAAGGCTTTTCCGTTGTCACTTGTTCAGCGCATCTTTCAGCGCCTTGGCGGGCTGGAAGGTGAGCTTCTTTGCCGCTGCCACTTTGATCGTCGCGCTGGTTGCCGGATTGCGCGCTTCACGCTCCGGCGTGTCTTGTCGGGTAGGAACGACCCGTCGCCGGGTCGCTCCTCCCTAAGAACCGTACGTGCGAGTTTCCCCGCATACGGCTCAAGCCTCCGCGAAGCCCTGTGTGACCAGAGCCGCCAGTTCCAGTTGATCGGCAGAGTGTGCGGTCTCACCGGGCCGATCCGTAGTTTCCAAGGGTAGGCGAAGCATCGTCGCACCGCCTATGTTCGTCCAACGAGACTTTTGAATCGATTGGCTTCGTTCGATTCATGATGCTGATGGATCCGGCTCTCTTGCCGTTGCTTTTAACCTGCCAAGGCTAGCCAAGAGAAGCGTCGGAGCTCGCGAGCTGGCTATGCCAACAGCGACGCGAATGTGACCGACGGTACGCCGCACTTGTCGAGGATGCGCGGCAGGTCGCGCTCAGCCCATCGCGGTCCTTCCCCATGCAATGGCTCGCCACCGCGTTCTCGATGGGGCATGTCTGACCGGAAATCGCCTCTCAGCGCGGCTCGATCGGCTCCCGCAAAGGCCGGCTCGTTTTCTTCCCCTGCCGGCTTCGCCGTCATTCCTCGCGAAATCAAGAAAGCTTCGGCTTAGCCGTCCTTCACTGCGTTTCGGCCCAAGGGGTGCGAGATTGATCGTTCCCGGTGTTGGTTTCCCTTTGTCGTTGTATTCGTCTTCGTTCAGGTCAATCACCGCACTACGCCGTGGCTGACGTATGTTCCTTTCCCTTGGATATACCCCCTTGACCCAATTCTGATCAGTCTAAAGTCCAACCTGGGTCCAAACCCGGTCTGCGAACACGTTCGAATTATCCCGAGCTTTCGATCTTGAATTACCGGAAATCTAGGGCTTTAGGGAACGTGCTCGGCATAATGTCCGGCTTGGGATAAGTGCGGGATTTGCATATTGACACGCTGAAGATCAAGAGCCGGAATTTTCACGAGCCGGGTGGTTGCTGATCGTTTGAAATCACAGGCCGCCGGTTCGACTCCCTTCAAGAGCAAGAGTGAGGTTCGTCATGCAACCGCCCGATAAAGCAAAACCCTTGAGGTCGGCATCAACTGCAGCAGGTAGTCAAAATCCCTCACATTCGCCGTGAGAACAGTTAAGCCGAGCTTTTGTGCTTGGAGGAAAAGGACGCAATCGTGAAGCGCTTTCAAGCGTGCATCCTGGTGATAACCCTGAATTCGGCACAATATGCCCGAGAGCATTGCGCCGCGGCCGAGAATATCGGCATCCGGTGTGAAGATGCGATGTTCTGGCATTGCTGCGATGGTTGTTTTAATCTGCCCAATAGCACCCCTTGTTCCGGGATGCCCAGGATCCAGAACCCCGACAGTATGCATCAATTCCTGGATTGCGACCGTTGAGTGATTGACCTGACGAATGTCCAAGAGATCCGCGACAGCGTCGGGGGATCGACCCTGCATTCCATCGATGTAAACACAGGTATCCAAAAGAAGCTCGTATCCCGCTTCGGCTGCGTCCGAAAGGAAGGGGAGGTCCTCGTCCGTTCGTCGGGCGAGCGTCTTTCCCGGATCGAGGCGCGCCCATCGTAACGCAGAGTCGACATCGAAAACTGACAAGTTAGAACCCGAGCTTCAATGTGGGATCGACGGTGGCGCGCGTCTTACGAAATGTTTCGGCGAATTTATCTTCGAGAGCAACACTCGCGAGCGCAAATTCGATCAGGTCCGTATCCGTCTCGATCCCGGTGTGCTTTTTAGCCTGTTCAACCAACGCTGAGCTAATGCGGCCGCCAATGCGTTTGCTCTTTTCACCGAGTAGTCCGGAATGCTCAGCAGCTTGCATAACGGCATTAACGCGGCCTTTCACGGTCACGAATTCGCCGGCATGAGCCTTTCGCCCTGCCTTCGAAGCAACACGCGATGTTGCCCGAATGATTTTTTCCGCTGGAGTTTTCTTCATGATCACACGGCTCCCGCTGTCTAACAGAATGTAATTTTGTCTAACATACTACCAAAGGGCCAATTTATCAAGGCATTGGCGATATTCTTCTGCGGTTCGATTCCCATATGTGGACGGCCCCCGACTCGACGTGGGCGACGCGTTCCTGCAAGACGCGATCAAAGCGCGGCCACCGGCGCCCCGACGTGGTCCGCGCGTAGGCGAGGGGTTCGAGCACGCAATGATGAACCGGACAGGTCCTGAAACATTCGAGCTGCCACCATACGCGGTGGTAGGGCGTCTCGGCTACGCATTCTCGGCACTGAAGATTCCGGGCCCAACGAAACTGGCCTCGTGCGAATATCTGGCCTGCCAGGCGAACGCTTCCTTTCGCCTCGACAGGCGTCCACCACCGAAGCCGCTCCTTGTACTCTTCGGAGATAGGCAGAAGGAAGATCAGCTCGAGCAGCTCGTCTGACCGGAAGATTCGATTGATCCCGATCTCGGAGGCGTAGTTTTCTGGAAGATAGGAGCACTCGTCCATCACCAGGCGGCTGAAGTAGCTGCTCGCCGGTTCGCCGGGCAGAGGGAGAACCCGCCAGAACGTAAACGGGCGGGCGCTCATTGTAGCGGTGCCTTGTAGCCAAAATAGTCGAAGCCGTCTCCCGGACGGATCCTCGTGCGCACCGCCTCCCGAAGGTGTTCGATCAGAATGGATGCGGAACGATCATTGAGCGCAAGGTAGCCGGCGACGACGTCCAATGGAGCATGAAGTCCAAGGCGTACAACAAGCTCGCGGGCCGCGGCCCCGGCGCCGTTCCAGCGATCCTGATCTTGATGTGTCTCCCGGATAACGAGGACCAGTG
>NZ_JARWLB010000033.1:0-46562 GCF_047445835.1 Rhizobium sp. BR 317
GCATCAGGGTGTGACACCATCACTGCCTGGTGTGCCTGGTGACATCAAGACTGCGATACGCTTGCGATTTCCCGCCGTCGGTCAGGCGCCAGAGGCTTTCCCTGGCGCCCCGTGGGCCGAACCTTCTTCCTTGACGTCGCGCGGCGTCGGCGTCGTAATGGCGCCATGGTCTGGGTCCCTGACATCCTGTCCCTTCGAACCATCAGCCCCACTTGCAAGCTCACGATCACGGCTTTCGCGCCTCGTGTGTCGCAAGGTCGTTGCTTCTTCGATCAGGGAAGTCAGTTCCTCGTCGGAAAAGTCGGATAGATCAATGGTCCTACTCATGATGGTCTCCTAATCCGGTTCTCACATGCCAAACCCGCCGCATTGAAGCGTGCCCCATGCAGGGTTCCAGCGGACACCCCGGACAGCTTCACATAGATGGGGAGGGTTTCGCCACCGACCATCTTGTTTCGCGCAATCCGGTTCCATTTCCTCGCCCGGGAATATCGCATCGTCCTCGCCGGGGCGTGCGACCTTCCGGATAAATCCTCTTATCTGGTTGCCAGAGTGATAGAACTTGATGACAATGCAACCCGGCGGAGCGGCGTTCTTGCGATATTGTCGATAGATCTCCATCTGCTCCCCCTGATTTCACAGCGTCCCTATAGGATCGGTTTGCCTCCCGTCACGGCGACCGTCGCCCCCGAAACGTAGCTCGACAACGGATCAGCGAGCATGACATAGGTCGTCGCGAGTTCGGCAGGCTGGCCCGGCCGCTTCATCGGGACCTGCTTTCCGAAATTCTCGACCGCCTCCTTGGGCATGGTCGACGGAATGAGTGGCGTCCAGATCGGGCCGGGCGCCACCGCATTGGCGCGAATGCCTTTCTGCGCGAGCAGTTGCGCAAGACCGGCGGTGAAGTTCTGGATGGCGCCCTTGGTCGTGGCATAGGCAAGCAATGTGGGATTGGGATTATCCGAATTGATCGAGGCGGTGTTGATGATGGCGCTTCCCGGTTTCATATGCGGAACAGCGGCCTTCGTCAGATAAAACATGGCGTGAATATTGACCTTGAAGGTCAATTCCCATTCCTGGTCGCTGATATCGCCGATGTCGTGGAAGCTTGCCTGGTGCGCGGCATTGTTGACGAGGATGTCGATCCCGCCGAGTTGCGCGATCGCCTCCTCCACGATTGCGCGGCAATGCTGCGGATCCTGAATGTCACCGGGAACGAGAACGGCCTTACGTCCTGCGTCCTCCACCCAGCGCCGGGTCTCCTCCGCATCGTCGTCTTCATCCAGATAGGCAATGACCACATCGGCGCCTTCGCGTGCGAAGGCAATCGCAACGGCCCGGCCGATGCCGCTGTCGCCGCCGGTAATAATCGCTTTCTTGCCAGTAAGCCGGCCCGATCCCCGATAGGACTTTTCGCCATGATCCGGCACCGGTTGCATCGCCGCGGTATGACCGGGCATCGGCTGCTGCTGCGACGGAAATGGCGGCGTGGGATGCGTGACCATGGCTTCCTCCTTGCTGTCGGTAAACTCCCATTCTCAACCACCGGCCCCTCGCTTGGTTCCCGAAAAGAGAAAAATCAGCGGGGAACAAACGAAAATCACGCTGCCGTTTTCCAGGAACCTTCCCGCTCCGCTGCAGTTCTAAAACCGAGTTTCGGGGTCCGCGCGGCCATTCGTTCACAACCCGCATAGGGATAGCGAGGTCATTGCCATGAATTTCAAACAGATCAACGAGACGAACGGTCAGCGCACCTATGTCGTCGTGCTCGATGCGCAGGAAGAAGCGTTCTCCACTCTCAGCAACTTTGCCACCACCTATGAGATGACCGCCGCGTCGGTCACCGCGATCGGCGCGTTCGAAAAAGCAACCGTCGGCTGGTTCGATTTCGCCAGTCGCAGCTACCGCAAAATTCCGGTCGCGGAGCAATGCGAGGTTCTGAGCCTTCTTGGYGACATCGCGACCGGCGACGACGGCAARGMAAGCCTGCATCTCCATGCCGTTCTGGGCCTAAAGGACGGTTCCACGCGCGGCGGTCACTTCATCGACGGCATCGTGCATCCGACATTGGAAGTCACGATCATTGAGACGCCCGCATACATGCACCGCCGGCATCACAAAGACCTCGGAATCGCCCTCATCGAACTCTGAACTGCCGAGCGTTGCGCTTGGCTATTCGCTCCATTCCGCAAGACATCTACAGTTTAGGTGCCCCGCTGCTATATTTGTCGCCTGCCTTGCCCTGTGGCAGCCTAGAGGTCCATCTCATCGTCAATCCGGCAGGCACGTTCCGTAAAAGCCCCACGATCGACCGCAATGATTGGCACTTCGCTTTTCGTACCGATGACTTCGATGGTGTTGTCAAACGGCTTGCAGACCTCGGCTTTCGAGATGACCTGCCTGAAAGCGATCCAAAGTGCCTGCTGATCTTCCGCTCCGGCCCTGCCCATTTCCCGCAGCTCTATCTTCGCGATCCTGACTTGAACGTCGTGGAGGTCAATGGAGCGCTGTAAGAGTTCTCGCCCTTGCCGCGTGTGGATCCGATGCCTTCAAAGGCAACCAGTTCGAAAGCCCCATCAACCGCTAAGCATGCGATTGGCGACGAGTCCGATATCGTTTACCTCGCCGCATTGGACAGCGGCATAACCCGCAGGAAGGGCCGCAAAGGCTTTCTCTATKACGACGAGCGGGGAAACCGGATCAACAAYGAGGCGGAACTCTACCGCATTTCTGCACTCGCTATTCCGCCCGCCTATACCGATGTCATTATTTCACCCGATCCGAGGTCGCACTTGCARGCCGTCGGCCGCGAYGCCAGAGGACGCAAACAATATCGCTACCATCCGAATTGGATCGCAGAGCGCGGTCGGGAAAAGTTCGCGCAGCTCGTGGAGTTCGCTCATGCATTGCCTGATATCCGCAAGCGGATCGATAGCGACCTTCGCCGCAGGAAGCCCGGATTGGCAAAGGCGCTCGCCACSGTCGTCTGGCTGATGGACAAGCTTTTCATCCGCATCGGCAACGAGGCCTATGCGACRGAAAACGGTTCCTATGGGCTGACCACCTTGCGCAGCAGGCATGTCAAACTGGTTGGATCGCGCCTGCAATTTCGCTTCAAGGGCAAATCCGGCAAGGAATGGCGGTTGAGCTATGCCGACCGCCGCATCATACGCGCCATACGAATGCTGCAGGAATTGCCGGGCCAGCATCTGTTCCAGTACCTCGATGAAGACGGCGCTCTCCATCCGATCCGCTCGCAAGACGTCAACGCCTATATTCGGGAGGCCACGGCCGGCGACTTCAGCTCGCGGCAATTCCGGATCTGGGGTGCGACGCGGATGGCTGCTTCGGCATTGGCCGTCGTACCGCCGGTCGCCAATGCCGYCGGGCGGGCAAGGCAGATAAACGAGATCGTCGACAGAGTGGCCGCGAAACTGGTGAATACACGGGCCGTCTGCCGAGGATCCTACATACATCCGGGCGTGTTCGAAGGTTTCGAGGACGGCAGCCTGGCGAAGATCGCCAAGACGAAGGTGAGGAAAAGATCCAGCATTCTGAAATGGTTGGATGAAGACGAGGTAGCGGTACTGCGCTGGCTTGAAGAACTGGATCGTAGGTGAGCGTGACCTATCGCGATCGGCCACGATCCGAGAGACGAGCCGGTGGCTGTCCGCGGAGCACAACTGATGGCGTGCCCGACATTGCCGCTCGTTCGATCCTGTGACGAACCGCTATTGTTCCCATGATGGGAAGGTTCGACACTGCTTGTCGCCGTTGAACGTGACCCAGCCAGGCGAAAGTGTGGGGTTCGGATTATCCATATTTGCGCGAGCGGGCGAGCGGCGTGCAAGTCACTACGCCTCCTATCGTCGAGAGGACAATAATCATCAGCCTTTCGACGGGTCGCGTCGAGCATATAAGCCGCCTAGCGAAAGAGTGCAGCCTTAGCTACTAAGCAATATATGTTCGATCCGATTGCAGCCCCTTCTAGGCTTCGCTGGCGCCCCGCTTTGATGTCTTCGCGGTCAACCGCATCCGGCGACGTCTGATCGCTGGGGCCCAAGGAAACCTTGGCAAGCTCGCTGCGCGAGTGTCTGTGATCAACGCCATCTCGGCTTGTGCGTCGTGTTGTATCGCAATTCGCAAGCTGTCGCGAACTGCCCAAAAAGTTGGAGAAGCCGTGTTTCCTCTTTGCTCGAAAGGCTGTGCTGGCTGCAAAAATCCTTGACTGACCATAAGCGGTTCGCAGTTTGATGGTTTACCTTCTTTGGTTGGACGTATTGCATTCAGATCCTCCTGCCAAATTACAGGACGATAGCGAAGGTTACATTAGATTGATATAAAATAAGACATATCTGGATGAAGTGACCGACGCTCGATATTCTACTACGGGCGATCAACCGGTCCAGGGAACCCGCTGCTGGCAGGGTCGCCGCCAAGTGCGAGTTGCCTTGGAGGTAGGGCAAAGTGCGAATCTTCCCTACCCGTATCGCAACGGCGTCGCTTGCAATTTGTCCCATCAAGGCGGGAAATTATCAGTATCTGTAGTGCGATGCCGGTCATTAATTCCCACGAGCTCGACGAGCTGTTGTTCGTCATGGATCCCTTCCCTGAAGAGCTCGATGATCATTGCTGCGACTTTCTCGGCCTCTTCAGTTTCGCGCGCAATGTTCCTTGACAGCACAATGGCATCAAAGGCACGCTGACAGGTGTCTAAGTCAATTGAATCGAGAGCCAAATCACGCTTACTGAGATACCTGCTGATCATTCCTTTCCTTGCTCCTCGCGTATTTGCCGACTGGAAATGATGTAATTTTCAGCCTCTACGATTTCAAGAATTCGACGGGGAACCGGAACCCTCGTGTGACGTTTTCAGATTAAGTACGCTAAGCCACTGTCATCAGACTGAATATCGCTTTTTCGGCTTAGGTCTCTGAGTTGCACTCCCAGACAGCCTCCCCGTCATCACATGGTGGCGGGTGTTTTTGCGCTGATCGCAGCGCGGCCACTGTGGATGGTGAGACGCTGGAGATCCGGACTAAACCCGGGTGCAGGATATGACGCACGACAGAAGGCCCTTCTATTTCACGGACGATCTAACGGACGCCTGCTCATAGTTGCCACATTCTGGCATCTTGGCATCCTTTGCGGTGTGTGCAATGCGGATATAAACTAATGAGTGCTAAGGATCGCGATTCTTTTCTAGACTCCAGGCGAACCCTTAAAATGGCGCGCTCCCCGGAAACATACATACGCGGCACGACCAAGCTATTTTATGAATGGTTGGACCGATGCTCGCAGTTCATCCCGGAGGGACCCGCCGTTTGGATCTGCGGTGACTGCCATCTGGGCAATCTGGGCGCCTTGGCGGATCGCGATGGCGAGGTCGCCGTTCAGATCAGGGACTTCGATCAGACGGTCATCGGCAATCCCGCACACGATCTCCTCCGGCTGGGGCTTTCGCTCGCCTCGGCCGCGCGGGATTCAGACTTGCCTGGTGTTACAACTGCGAGAACGCTGGAAGCGCTCATTGCCGGATATGAGGCCGCATCTTTGGAAAGCGAAGCAAGTACACCGCACCTGCACCAACCCAAGGACATCAGAAAGCTTCTCAAGCACTCTATCCACAGACGTTGGCGAAACCTCGCAATGGAGAGTTTTCAAACGAAACACCCGTTGCTCCCCCGCAACAAACGCTTTTGGCCCCTCCACAGAGCCGAGCGCGCCGCAGTTCTCGCGCTTTGCAAGGAGAGGGAATTAAGAGAGATCGTAATGGGCTTCGAGAAGTTGACGGCTAACGATCGGAAGGTGCTGGATGCTGCTTATTGGATCAAGGGCTGCAGCTCGCTTGGCCGCCTGCGATGCGCGGTTTTGGTCCGAGACGGCAAGCACGGGGCGGTTTCGCTGCTGGATATCAAGGAAGCGGTCCCCGCCGCCGCGCCATCGGCCTTCGAAGCAAGAATGCCGCGAGACTACGCCGAGAGGGTGGTTGCGGGAGCGAAGGCGCTTTCGCCCAATCTTGGCGACCGGGTGGTGGCTTCGAAAGTGATGGATAAGGCTGTTTTCGTTCGCGAAATCGCACCGCAGGATATGAAAATCGAGATCGATCGCCTCGCCGGACATGAGATCCAGGCGATTGCGCGCTACCTCGGCGGGGTCGTAGGGCACGCTCATGGTCGACAGATGGATGGTCAGGATTGGCGCTCGTGGACCAACGAACTTGAACGTGAGCGCAGGAAAAACCTGCATGCGCCGTCGTGGCTTTGGTCGAGTGTAGTCGAACTTCTATCCATCCACGACAAGGCTTATCTCGAGCACTGCCGGCAATTTGCGCTGGCACACCACTAAGGGCGATCGCGTCCTGCCATCCAGGGAACTTGCGGGAGGGCAACGTCTTCCTTCCCGCGATCGCGTTCGGCCGATTTCTTTATGTCGCCGGAATTTCGCGCCTTTACGGTGGAAGCGGGCTGCTTAAGCTCGCCTCCCGCTTTTTGCAAAAATGCCTCACAGGCGATACCGGCGCAGGCGTTCGCGTTCGGCCGCGATTTCGTCGTCGGTATAAGGATCGGCGGTTTCATCGAACCGGCTCCATCCCTGCTCCACATAACTGGCACGCCGAGACGCCATGTCGACCGGCCGCGTMCCGTTGAGAATTGCCTGGGCTTCAGTAACGCGCGCGTCCTCCACCTTCGCCGCTACGAGCGAGCCGCCTCGACGAATACCTTCGGCATAGATATTGGCATCCTCTTCCGGAACACCCTCTCGTATCATCGCTCCGACGATGCCGCCGACGGCACCACCAGCAACTGCTCCAGCGGCGGCGCCGGCGGCCGTCGCAACCAACCATCCCGCGGCGACCACCGGGCCGACACCGGGAATTGCGAGCATTCCAAGCCCAGCGAGCAGTCCCCCTGCACCGCCCGCAACGGCGCCGAGACCGGCGCCCGTTCCAACGCCTTCTGCTGCGCGGCTTCCTTGTCCTTCGACATCAACGCCGCTGGCCTTATTCGTGACAATACTGATGTTATCCGACGGGATGCCGGCCTCTTCCAATGCCTTAACGGCGGAACGAGCATCGTTATAGTCGTCATAAAGTCCGGTAATCGTTCTCATTGGGGCTGTTTCCTTCTGTTGTCGGTTATTTCGCCATCGTCACATTTCCCTGGAAATCCAAGGAGACGTTCGCTTGCTTGCCATCTTTCATCGCAGTCCCTCGCCAGACACCTTGATCATCGAGCTTGAGGCCGCTGACATTGGTGTATCCCGCGTCGGCGATACGGGATTTTGCCTGGTCCTCGGTAAAGCTGTTTTTGCCGGCGACCGGAGCGCCTGGATTTTGTTGGGTATTCACTGCTGGCGTGGTCTGCGAGGTTGATGGTGTTTGGCTTTGAGCGAATGCCGCTGTTGCTGCCATCAAAAGAGTGGCAGCAAGAATGGAGAGTGTTTTCATTGGCGTTTCCTCCTGTTGCGCAGACCAAACATTCCGAAACTTTATTTGTTCCAACCATTTAATTGTGGTGGATTCTGCCTGTGGGCACGCCATCGAGCCGACTGCGAACGAATGCATCGCAGACAAAACGTGGCTTGCATCGTTACCTACACTTGCCTCCTCATTTCCGGAGAAGGCGAGCGAGCGGAACCAACGCTGGGACAGGACGTTGCAAATTCATACCCGCCAACGAAAGGAATACGTCATGATTTCCGCAACTGACATTCGCGAACACATGGAAGTAAAAGCAGCCGATGGTTCACGCGTCGGGATCGTCGATCACATGGAAGGCTCAGATCGTATCAAACTGACGAAAAGCGATTCCCCTGATGGTCAGCATCATCTCATCCCGCTTGATTGGGTTAATCACGTGGACGCGCACGTGCATCTGGCTAAGAACGCCGACGAAGTGCGTCGCCAGTGGTCATCCGCGAACTGATGATATCTTGGGGTGGCTTTAGGCCACGCAATACGTGGCGAGCCGCCATAGTTGCGGCGGTGGGAGAGGACGTTCCGTCCCAGCCGTCTCAGCGGGTGGCTTGTAGCTGGCGCAGGGCCGAATGGCAGCATGTTACGCCTTTGAAGTTCGAGTGAACACGGTTTTCTATCCGATCCAGGCGGCCCACGAGAAACTAACAGCATTGCGGTCGATCAGTGTCTGCGCAGCTTCGACCCCGATATCTTCGCCGCCGGCGATTGCTGCTCCTTCCCGGTCGGCATCTATGACGGTCGCCGCGTGCGGCTGGAATCCTGGCGCAGTGCGCAGGAACAGGCCCTGCTCGCAGCGGCAAACCTGATGGCGCGGATGAGCCGCTGCGCAGCGTGCCATGGTTCTGGTCCGATCAATACGATCTTACCCTATAGGTGGCGGGGCTCGGCGATCGCGCAACACATTCGGTCCGCCGGGAGCTCGCCGACGGCGCGTTCATCATCTTCCAGCTCGACAATGCCGGGCGACTGCTCGCGGCAAGCGGGATCGGGCCCGGCAATGCAGTCGCGMGCGACATAAGGCTTGCCGAAATGCTGATTGCCAAAGGCGCAGTGATCGATGCAGCAACGCTTGCCGCACCCGGGACCAAGTTGAAATCGCTCCTCGCCTAGCGGCGAAGCAACCGATATTTCAAAACATGCGGGCCGCGTCGCCGGCGCCGCCAAGGATAGAACTCACCATGGAATCCCACGTCCTTCAAGGGGGCCAATCCCTACAAGCAAGCCTTCGAGCGCGGGGGGAAGCTGATCGGCGCCACCGCCCATTATGTCTCCGCCGATCTCGACGAGGGGCCAATCATCGAGCAGGACGTCGCCCGCATTACCCATGCACAGTCGGCATCCGACTATGTCTCGATCGGCCGAGATGTGGAGAGCCTGGTTCTCGCCCGCGCCATCCACGCCCACATCCACAATCGCGTCTTCATGAACGGCAACAAGACGATCGTCTTCCCGCCGAGCCCGGGATCGTATGCCTCGGAACGCATGGGCTGAGACGCCGTAGCAATGGAGCAAAGGACATGAAGGCACGCGAGGATACCGCAACACCGGCGACCTTGGCAGAACTGAAGCAGTTGCTCCTGAGACGTCGCAAATTGATCCCGACACAGGCTGAGACTGTGCTTCGCTTGGCGCTCGAACGTCCCGATATCGTGGCATTTGCGACAGCCAAGTCTCTTGCCACCCAATGCAACGTCGCCCAGACGACCGTGCTGCGTGCCTCGAACCTTGCCGGGTTTCGACGGTTCAGGGAGTTCAGATCCGCTTTCAGGTCCTATTTGAAAAACCGAAAATAAGTCCCTGCTGTTCGAAGCCATCCGCAGTCGCGCAACTTCATGCCCGCATCAATCTCGCTGATCCCACCCCGAGTATCGAAGAGCCTGGCAGTCTCGATCCCAAGGGGACCGCCTATCTGAGCCTGGATCGCCGTCAGCAAGACGATGGAGGAAGCGGCGAACTGGGAAGGTGTCAAATACAACAGCGTGCGCGTCAAGATCGCCGAAACCAAAAAACGCTTCGACGTGCGTGCCTTGAGTAGATTCGAACTGTCGTTCTACGTCCGGTAGCCACTGCCCGACGAACGTTCACGTTCCTAGGAAAGCGGCCACCACTGCAGAGGTTCGCGCCTCTGTCGCTGGTTTCTCAAAACAGGCTGACCCGGAGGTCATTGATCACAGCGGCAAGGCCGGTCGCGCCTACTAAGGGCACACCGGAGCGAGTTTTGAGACGGCGCGTCCGAATACCGCGATGTTCGTGTGTCCGTTGAGCCGCGAAGAATAGATGATGCCGTCCGGCCGGGATTTGTGCTCGTGAAACGCCAGCGACCACGCACGCGCCAAGCTTTGTCGCGAGGATTTCGCGACGTCCGTCGGAACTCCCATTCTGAGAGCATGATCATCGCGCAGATCGACAAGGCGAAGTTCTTCTGTCGTTTTGATCTCGGCGAACCGCCGTGCATGAATTTCGTTCTCCTCAATCGGGAGATCTCCGATCAGACCGTCGCGGCGGTCGCGAAGCACGGCCGCCAGAAAGCACACCTTGAGCGTATCGCCCAAATAGAGCACACCGAACCGCCTTGCGGCGTCACGCCGGCGTGGATCGCTGAACCGGCTCGGCGTCTTTCCAAAGCCCAACGGGTCGGGAAAGGCGCTCGCATAGATCCGGCCGAAACGAGACCCTGGAGGAACGACTTCGAGATCGAGTGACGAATGTTCGAAACCGGCAGGCGGCCTGATACCGGTCATTTAGCGAAAGTCACCGCGGGCGACACTTTCGGCTGCGGCAATCGCATCGGCGTCCCGACCTCGCTTCAAGGCATCGAGTCCCGTGCGACCGTCAAGCGCCCCATGTGGCGAGACCAGAAAGCGGTACACCGCCCAGGATCCTGCCAAGATTTCATGCAGTTTTGGGAGCGCGGCATAAGGGCGACCGTCGTCATCGAGTTGCCACACCGGGAAACGAAAACCACGTTTGGCACCGTCCAGGCCAAGCACCTGTCCGCTTTGACGCTTCGTGTTGACCGTGACCCGCGAAACGCCCAAGAGATCMGAAAACGCGTCTGCGCTCAGCATATCATCGTCGCCCAGGATCTCTGCGACACGACGGCGACCGCGTTCCCGCGCAGCCGCCAAAGCGGCGGAGAGTTCTTCGTCCTGTTTGGAACCCTCTTCCACCGGGAACGCATGTTCAACTTCCGACGGGTCTTCCTGGACAATCGAAATCATCTGCGCTCCGGCGAGTGGATCAACAACGACGCGGAAGCTAACTTGGTGACCAGCCTTCTGGCTGAGTTCGACAGCCTTGGTATACTGCCTGAGGAGGGCTTTCTCGAAGTCGGCTTTTCGGGGTAATTTCATCGAGAATGCGATGCTAGGAGCTTCGCCTTTGAGTTCGCTTGCTGTCGTTTTCGTGACGGGCATGACAACCAACCTTTCATGATCTGAAGATAGGCGACACGAGACAACTGGTCAAGTTTGTTAAGTTTGTAAAGCCGCATAACGCTTTTCCATCCACGCAACGGTCTTTCGCGAGACGGCCCCGTGTTTCGGAATCGATTGCATCCCTTAAAAGGAATCGAACCGATGATCACTGGATCAGCGATGCTGGAATAGCTTGAAATCCTCTATATTAGATAGACATTCGATTACCGAGGACAAATTTGTATCGCTCGGGCCGGATGAAGAATTCCGACCACTCGGCGCAAGCGCCATGATCGAAATATGACGTTCGTTCGAGGACGAGCAAAACAGTATTTGCGGTAGCGCCGATCAAGGACGAGATGCGAGGCGGTACGGCGCGTGCGCCTATCGCGATCTCGGCGGAGGCAATATCGGCACCGGCTTTGTCTTTGAGGAGAGCATAAGTCGGCCGTTGTTCGGCCGTTTCCAAATCCAACTCGGACATGACAGCGGGCAGAAGGCTTCGGCCGAGGGCAATGGGCTCGTCGTCGACCATATGAAGGCGCTCCAACAGCGCGCATTTTGCTCCGAACAACGAGACAAGTGCCGACGGCGTTTCAATCGCGGTCAGTTCGACGATCCGCATGGTGGCATCGAAACCCTGCACCTTCAGCGACTCGTGAAAACTGCGCAGCGTATCGATCTGATGGCGTACCTGCTTGCCGGCGACGAAAGTGCCTTTGCCTTTCCTGCGCTCAATCAGCCCGTCCTTGTCGAGCTGCTCGAGCGCTAGGCGGACAGTGACGCGGCTGACGTCGAAGCGCCCCATGATCTGCGATTCCGATGGCAGTCGTCCGGAGGGCTCGTATGTCCCTTCAACGATCTCACGACGAAGGCGATCGGCGATCTGGAGGTACATCGCCACCGGATTGTTGCGTATCAGGCTCATTGATTTCCTATCGAGGTTGAAAAGACCATGGACTCTTGCAGCTTTGGAATAGCGTTCTCCTTTGCCGCCGGACAAAGAAAGGCTCCATGTTGATGACCTGTATTATAATGTATTACAACTTGGGCCAATTCCAATCCTAGGTCATTCGAACGCAATATGGCATTTGTTTCCCCAGCTCGGCAGCAGTCACACGGTGCCACCTTCTCGGTGAATGGCATGGGTTTTGCCTACCCCGAAAGCCGACGTAGCATATTCGAACGGTTTTCGCTGGAAGCCCGCCCGGGAGAATTCGTGGCGGTTCTGGGGCCGTCCGGTTGCGGCAAGTCAACGCTGCTGAATCTCCTATCCGGCTTCCTGCGCCCGCAATCAGGGCATGTCACCATAGACGGGGCGCCAGTTGCGCCAGAACATCCGGCGCTCGGATATGTGTTCCAGTCACCCAATCTTTTCCCCTGGCTGAGCGTGCTGGAAAATGTCCGTTTCGGCCTTCGTATGAATCGAAGGGGAACGCCGCAGGAGCAAAGGGCCATCGCGCTCAATTTTCTGCGGCTTGTCGGTCTGGAAGAGCAAGCGGAGGACCCTCCTCACCGGCTCTCGGGTGGCCAGCGTCAGCGCGTTGCGCTTGCGCGCTCACTGGCGCTCGAGCCGCGCCTTCTGCTCATGGATGAGCCTTTCGCGGCACTCGACTCCATGACGCGTTCAGCCCTCAATGACGAACTGCTTCGCATCTGGTCGAGCTTGGGGCAGACCGTGCTGTTCATCACGCATGACATCGACGAAGCGATCTATCTGGCGGACCGCGTCCTGGTCCTCGGCCTGCCTCCGACCGGCATCACGGCCGAAGTGACAATCGATTTGCCGCGTCCGCGCGACCAGCGCGGCACGCGAGCCGATCCATTGTTCGCGCAACTGCGCGAACGGCTCTCCGAGCAAATCGCCAAGCTCACGGCCGGCAATCAACGCGTTATTTGAAAAGGACTATTCGATGAAAAGCATTTTTCCTGCAGTTCTTCTCGCTTTTGCGGCAGCTTTGCCCGCCMATGCTGAGGATAAGCAACCGCTCCGCATTGGCTGGGTGCAGGCGATGGCGAATGCGCCTGCCTTGATCGCCGAGGAGAAAGGCTATTTTCAGGAAGAGGGATTGACCGTTGAACTCAAGGGTTTTGGCGATGGTCCGGTCATCCAGCAGGCAGTGGCTGGAGGCGAAATCGATGTGGCCTATATCGGTGCGCCGCCGGTCTATCAATGGGCCGCGCGCGGCCTCGACGCGAAAATTATCGCCAAGGTGAATTATGGTCAGGCGGCCTTGATCGCGAGGGCCGATGGCTCCATTCGGTCGCTCTCAGACCTCAAAGGCAAGAAACTCGCTGGCGTCAACAGGGGAAGCGGCATGGATGTGCTGCTGCGCGGCTTCGTCCTGAAGGAGGCCGCCGGCCTCAATCCCGACGCCGACCTCCAACTATCGCAGATGCCCGTGGGCAATATGAACGCCGCCATCGATACCGGCGTGGTGGATGCCGCCTTTTCATGGGAGCCCTTCATCAGCCAGTCGGTGCTCCGAGGCACAGGCCGCATCGTCTTCGATGTGAACGGCGCTCTGCCTGGCTACCCGTGGTATGTCGTGGCAGCACCTGCAAAAACGCTGAAGGAGCGGCCGGACGACCTCGTCAAATTGCTGCGGGCCAATGCCAAGGCCGTCGCCTTTCTCCGGAAGAACCCTGAAGAGGCCAATCGGATCATCGCGCAGGGTTTCAAGCTGGAATCCGTGAAGGCCGCTGATGGAAGTATCGTTCCGCCGGAAGTGATCGTTGCGGAAGCCAGGAAACGCCTTGGCTGGTCCGCCGAAATCGAGCCATCCGACCGCGCCTTCATCCAGCGACTCATCAACTACTCCGTCGATCTCGGCATTCTCAATAAACCGCTGAATGTCGACGACATCATTGACGACAGTTTTGCCGCGAAGGCGGCCGCTCAGCGGTGAGATCCGATCAATGAAGAAATTGAACGCGCGGCTGCATTTTCCGCAACCGTCCTGGCGCTGGGCAGCGCTTCCGTTCCTGCTTGTGGTGTGGTGCCTGGCGGCAAGCCGGGTTCCGTCCTACGTGCTGCCACAGCCCTGGGAGGTGGCAGCCGAGGGACTGCGCTGGGTCCAGTCCGGGGAGCTCGGCCGCCAGTTTCTGGCCAGCTTGTTGCGGGAGTTCGGCGGCTTCGGCGCGGCGATCGTGGCAGCGCTCATTATTGGCGTGTCCGCCGGACTTTGGCGGCCATTCCGGGAGTTCGCCCAGCCTCTGCTCGGCCTGTTCATGGCGATCCCTCCGATTGCCTGGGCGCCGCTTTCCCTGATCTTCTTCGGCCTCGGATATCTATCGATCGCCGTGGTCATATTCATCGCGTCGGCCTTTCCGATGGCCGTGACGATCCAAGAAGGCGTGCTCTCCATTGGCCGCGGCGAGGTGCACGCCGCCCGCATTCTGGGCGCCAAACGATTTCAACTGTTGGCGCATGTGTATCTTCCTGCCTCCCTCCCCTTCCTGATCGCCGCATTACGCATCGGCTTTGCGCAGGCATGGCGCGCGCTCGTCGCCGCCGAGATGATCGGCGCCTCCCAAGGGATCGGCTGGATGGTCGCCATGGGCGGGCAGGTTGGCAATTCGGCGCAGGTGCTTCTCGGCATCGCGCTGATTGGACTTACAGCGTGGCTCATGGAGAGCCTCGTGTTTCGACGGATAGAGCGCCGCTACGAAGGCTGGCGCGGACAATAACGGACCTCTCCCATGACAGAGACTTTGCCGCGTAAGGCGCCCCAAACCACCGTACATTCACCAGCCGGCCTTGCCGCCTATTTCGACACGCTTCCCTTCCTCGGCCGTCTCACCTGCCAGAGACAGACGCTGACCGCCGGCGAGTGGACTGAACTGGAACTTGTCTATGAGGTCGGTGCTGTCGGCCTTGCCGATGGCGCATGGCTGAAGCTCGCCTTCAAATTCTATTCCGATTGGGCATTATTCCAGACAACGGACCCGACGGGCGCCAACTACGTTTCCGCCGAGTATCATGCCGGACCGCTGGTTCTTGGCCAGAGCCCGGCGACGGTGCAGGCGCTGAAAGTGCGCTTCGACCAGAAGGGGCACGAGCGTCCCTTCCAGAAGGCCGTCATCATCGATGTCGTCGACGGCTACCTCAATCCCGGCGACAGAATCGTCATCCGCCTCGGCGATCGGCGGCAGGGCGGGGCCGGCACTCGTGTGCAGACTTTCGTGGAAAAGGCATTCCGTTTCCGGCTGTTCATCGATCCGTTGGGAAGCTCGAAATTTGCCGAAGTGCCGGGCGACTGCAAGCTCGAAATCTCGGCCGGCCGGCCCCACGCCCTTCAGGTCATGGCTCCGCGCCTTGTTGGCCTCGGCCAATCCTTCGATGCGATCGTGCGCGTCGACGACATATGGGGGAACACCTGCCGTGACCGCAATTTGCGGGGCACGCTGGTAATCACCGCTCCCGATGCGACGCAACGCACGGAGGCGATCGCGCTAGCCGCGCAGGACTGGACATTCGCGCGGATTTCCGGCCTTTCCTTCACTGAAACCGGCGAGTGGAAACTGGAAGCACGGCTGGAGGACGAAGCTTTTGTMGCCACAGCCCTCGCCTATGTGCAGAGTGAAGAAGGCGCCTCGCGTCCACTCTACGCGGATCTGCACGTTCACTCCGACAACACCGTCGGAACCAACGACGCGACCTATAATCTCACCTATGGACGGGACATCGCCGGACTTGACGTGGTGGGCTATACCGTCAACGACTTCAACATCACCGAAGCGAATTGGGACAAGGCCGTGGAGATTATCCATGGCCTCAATGAGCCCGGCCGCTTCGTCTGCTATCCGGGCACCGAATGGTGCGGCAACTCCGCAGCCGGCGGCGACCGCAACGTCGTCTTCCTTCGTGACGGCAAGCCGCGCTTCCCCTTTGATGAAAAAGGGCAGTCTCTTCGCTCTTTCGAATGGAATGAGACCACCGCCGKAACGATCCGACCCGGCGTGTGGCCGGTCGATCGGCTCCATACCGCCTATCAGGACGATCCGGAGGGCCATTTGCTGATCCCACATGTGGGCGGCCGGCGCTGCATTCTGGATTGGAACCACCCGGAGCTGGAACGTCTCATCGAGATTGGTTCCGCCTGGGGACAATTCCATTGGCTCTACACCGAAGCACTCGCGCGCGGATACCGGGTCGGTGCTTCGGCTGCGAGCGACGAGCACCAAGGCCGATGCGGTGGCGGTGCACCGGCGACCGGAACGTTCGGTTCGCGCGGCGGACTGACGGGCGTCATCGCCGACCGCTTCGATCGTGCCGGCGTCGGCAGCGCGCTCCGAGCACGGCGTACCTTTGCCACGACCGGTGAACACAGTTTTGCTGTTCTGTCCCAGGGAAAACATTTGATGGGCGAAGTGTTCAACGCCGAACTTAACAAGCCGCTCTCCTATCGTCTGCTCGGCCATGCCGGCTGGGAAGAGGTTCAACTCTATGACGGCGATCGCCTCGTGTGGAGCCGCGATCTGCATGCGGAGG
Organism: Rhizobium sp. BR 317; assembly: GCF_047445835.1. Classification (NCBI taxonomy): domain Bacteria; kingdom Pseudomonadati; phylum Pseudomonadota; class Alphaproteobacteria; order Hyphomicrobiales; family Rhizobiaceae; genus Rhizobium; species Rhizobium sp. BR 317. The sequence goes on from NZ_JARWLB010000033.1 coordinate 16,391, forward strand.
CGGGTTTCAGCGAACGCAGTGTCCGCATCCGTTTCGGCGGTGCGCGCATCAAGGATCGCTATCGGGCGGCTTACTGGAGCGGCGATGTCGCCGTGACTGGCGCGGCGCTTCTTGATGTTTATGGGGTCGGCTTTGACCATCCTGAACAGAGCGTGTGGCGCACGGGCCTTGGCAAGCTTGGCTTTAGAACGGCAACGCATGGCGATATCGACGGTATTGAGCTGAAGCTCTCCGATCTGCGCGACGCTCACATCACCATCGACGCCAAACTCCACGGCTACAGCAAGATCGGCGACCCGCTTCAGCCGCCGCCGCATGTGCATGCCCCCGAGGCAAGGCTGGGAGTTAGTGGGAAAGATCTGATTGCGAAGGGCTCGGTCACCCTCGACCTGCCGGGCGTCGAGCTGCGCCTTATCGTGGAAAGGGTKACAGACCAGCCTTTGCCGCGAGATCTTGCTGGCGAGATCTCGCTCAACAAACTCGAGCTCGATCCGGGGCGAGAGCATCCGTTGTTCCTGACGGCGCGTCAGCGGGACCAATCGCGAATTTGGACGTCTCCGCTGTTCTTGAAGCCTTGAAAATTATTGCTTCTAGACGCGACGGTCGGTTGTGGCTCCTCTCACCGTCGGCCCGCTTTGCCTCCATCATGTATTTGGCAGAGGCCGCATTTGGTTTGCTTGCCACGAGCCTTGAGGTCTCTCACGCCGAAACGGCGCAAGAGACCTCTGCGGATCGTCAACTCCACGCATGCAGCGGGGGATTTTCGCCATTCAGGAAGTATCTTCCGAGAATGGCGTATTTCCAGCGCACAGGGTCATGGAGCGTATGGGTGCGCGCATTGCGCCAATGGCGATCGAGATTGTGCTCGGCGAGCGTTGAGCGGGTGCCGGCCAGCTCGAACAGCTTGTTGGTCGCCGCAATTGCGATTTCGGTCGACAGGATCTTGGCCTCGGCCGTCACGATCTGCGCCTCAGCTACAGTGTCGGCATTGGGGTTCAACACAGCGCGGTCGATTGCATAACCGGCTTTTTCTAGAAGCGCTTGCGCGGCATGCAGGCGCAGCGTCAAATCGCCGACGGCCTGGATCGTATAAGGATCCTCCCAGGCATGATCCTGGCCGCTATCCACCCACGCCCGGCTCTTTGTGCGCACGAAGGCAACCGTCTCGTCAATGGCGGCCTGCGCGATACCGGTGTCGACGGCAACCTGGATGATCTGGAAAATCGCACCATCGGCGGTCGGCACTTCATAGCCCTTGTATCCGGGCACGAGATGGGTCTTCGGCACTTTGACGTTGTCGAGCAGAACGGTGCCCGACAGCGTCGTGCGCTGCCCAAACGAGGACCAGTCATCGATGACGGTGAGCCCTGGCGCATCCCGCTCCGCTATCGCATACCAGGCCCGCCCCTCGTCATCGAGCGCGACGATCGGCACCAAATGCGCCAGCAACGCACCGGAGGAATAGAACTTGCGCCCGGTGACGACAACGTGGTCGCCGGCATCGGTGAAGCGCGTTTCGAAATCGACCGCCCGTTTGGAACCGAATTCMGAAAACGCGTTGCCGAAGCGGGTGCCTTTCAGCACCTCGGCGAACAGAAGCTTCTGCTGGGCGGGATCCGATACGGTCCGGATCGCGGCGACGACGCCCAGATGGTTTTGGGCAATCTGGCCGATCGAGGAATCGGCTGCCGATATGATCTCGATGACCTTTGCGAGCGTGGCGTACGAAACCTCCGGCCCGCCGAAGGCTTTTGGCACATTGATGGACCACAAGCCGCTTTGCGAAAAGGCATCCAGTTCGGCGACGGGCCATATGCGTTCGCGGTCGCGCTTGGCCGAGTCCTTCACGAATTCGGCCGCAAGCCGGCGGGCAACGGCGATTGCCTCAGCATCGTCCTTGATGACATGGGCAGGTTCGGCCGGGCGAGGAACGGCAGGCACAGCCTTGACGGCATTTTCGGTATTGACCTGTGAGAGCGTCATGATGGTTTCTCCTGGTTGACGATGACGGCCGATCAGGCCGGTGGGAGGTTTGTTGCTGCGGGTGTGAGTACCGGCATGGATTTCTGACCGAGATAAAATGCCTTGACGTCGTCGCGCCCGCGCAGCTCGGCTGCATTTCCCGAAAGCACAGCAGCGCCGTTTTCGAGGACTGTCGCGCGGTCGGCGTAACGCAGGGCGATCGCCGAATTCTGTTCGGCAACGAGAATGGAAAGGCCGCTTTCAACATTCAGCCGCCGCAGCGTCCGGAAAATATCCTGCACGACGATCGGCGCCAGCCCCATGGACGGTTCGTCGAGCACCAGCAGCTTTGGACGTGACATCAGCGCGCGTCCGATCGCCGCCATTTGCTGTTCACCGCCCGAGGCAAGGCCGGCCGACGCGCGGCGCTTCACCTTCAGCCGGGGAAAAATCGTGTAGATTCTCTCCAGATCCGCGGCGATCTCAGAGCGCGAGCCGCTCCGTCCGATACCGCCGGAAACGAGATTTTCTTCGATGGTCAAATTACGGAAGCAATGCCGGCCCTCAAGGACCTGCACGAGACCGGCGCGCACCAATTCGGCCGGCGTTGCCGTAGTGACGTCGCGGCCCTCGTACAGGACGCCGCCGGCGGTAATCTCGCCGCGCTCGGCCGGAAGCAGATTCGAAATCGCCTTGAGCGTCGTCGTCTTGCCGGCGCCGTTAGCACCTAGAAGGGCCAGAATCTCGCCGCGGCGCAATGTAAAGCTGACACCGTGGAGCGCCGTGATTGCTCCATTGTAGGTCGCTTTGATCCCGTCCACGCTCAGCAGAACGTCTTTTCCAGCCATGGTCCACCCAATCTCGGTGTGGTTTCGTGTGCGAGCCGGGCATCGGCAGAAAGCAGCAGGGCCGCGCTGCCGATGCCCAGCCACGGGGCTCAGTTCGTCACGGCCTGTGCGTCTTCAGATGTGCGCAACTTGATGCCCTTTTCCTTGGCGTAGGCTTCCGAAGATTTCTCGATGATCGGCCGGAGCAGTGCCCAGTCCGGCGCAATCCAATCGGAGACGACGTTCCACTTCTTGCCGTCCCACTGCTGGAAGGTCACGTAGCCGTTGCCCTCGTGATTGTCCCAGGCGACGTTGATGGAATGGAACAGGCCTTTGGCGCCAAGCGCCTCGACGCGAGCCGGATCAAGCTGGAGATGCTCGAAGCCCCAGCGAACCTCGTCGCCGGTCAGGGTGCGGTGTCCGAACTTTTCCTGGGCGATACGGATCGCCTCGACATTCAGGATACCGTTGACGATGCCGAGATTGTGGTAGACGGAGCCGATACGCTTCTTGTCTTCGAGATTGCCCTTGCCGTTGTCATAGAGCGTTTTCACAATCTCCTGGACGATTGGATATTCCGTGCCGGAGGCTTGGGTGGTGATGGCGGTATATCCCTTCGCGGCGTCGCCGGCCGGGATCACGTCCTCTTCCGAGTTGGACCAGACATTGCCGATGATGTGGTCGGCAGGAAAGCCGGTCTTGGCCGCGGTTTTCAGGGCGACCGGGTTCATGACGCCCCAGCCGCGCAGCACGACATAATCCGGCTTGGCGCGGCGTATCGTCAGCCATTGCGCCTGTTGTTCATTGCCCGGATGCGGTACTTCGATCTGCTGCAGTTCGAAGCCATATTTCTGCGACAGGAGTTCATAGATCGGGATCGTTTCCTTGCCGTAAGGCGAGCCGTGATAGAGCACGACGATCTTCTTGCCCTTCAGCTTGTCGAGACCGCCGAGCTTGGAGCCGATGTAGTTCACGATGCCCGAGGTCTCGCTGTAGGGATTGAGCAGCAACGGAAAGACATAGGGGAAAACGCGGCCGTCGGTGGAATCCGTGCGACCGTGGTTGATGGTGATCAACGGCACCTTGTCCTGCGTGATGCGGTCGATCATGGCGTAGGCGATGCCGACGGAAAGGGGATTCCAGGCAGCAATATTCGGATTGCTCTTGAGGCGCTCATAGGCCTCGACGCCACGCTCCACCTCGTACTGCGTTTCCGCTTCCGACCAGGTGAGCTTGACGCCGTTAACGCCGCCGTCGCGCGTGTTGATGAGGTTCAGGTAATCGATGAAACCGCCGAAGAAGCCCGTGCCGCCGGCCGCATAGGGCCCGACGCGATAGCTCTGCAGCGGGAAATATTGTTCGTCTGCATGGACGGCCGGTATCGCAACCGAGACGGCCAGTCCAGCCGCAATGACAGCGGCCTTCAATTTCGCAAGCATCGTCATATTTGGATACACTCCGGGTATTGTCCGGTGTAATGGCCGGAACTGGGTTGAACGAGCGATGGGTTTGGTGTTTTCGGAGCTTCTGCCCCGGCGTGGTCAGGCCAGCCTGCCGATGGGAGAGCCCAACCGCATTCGGATCTTGCTCCAGAGGGAGGAAAGCCCGTCCGGTTCGAGGATCAGAAACAGAATGATCAAGGCGCCGAGCACGATGCGCTGGCTCATATCGAGCACGCCGGAATCGAAGACATCACCAAGCAGGAACGAGCCCAGCCGGGACAGCACGAGCGGGAAGACGACGATGAGAGCGGCGCCGAGAAAGGCGCCCCGCGTCGACGCAACCCCGCCGATGATGATGATGAAAAGGATCTGGAACGATCGGTCGAGATTGAAGCCGGCCGGCTCGACGGTCCTCAGATAGGAAAAGGCCCAAAGCGCTCCCGCGACCGCGATGATGAAAGAGGAGATCGCGAAGGCCAGCAGCTTGGTTTTCAGCACGGGCACACCGATGATACGGGCCGCTATCTCATTGTCCCGAACGGCGATGAAGTTGCGGCCGGTTTGAGAGGTCGTCAGCCGATGCGCCAGGAAGGTCAGCACCACGACGATCGTAAGCGAAAAGAGATAGCGGCCTGCCGGGCCTGTAAATTCCACGCCGGCAAGCGTCAAAGGCGGCGCATCGATGACCCCGGAGGCAGAGTCGTTGGAAAACCAGCTAAATTTGGTAAGGGCCCATTGCACGAAGAACTGCGCGGCAAGCGTCGACACCGCCAGATAAAAGCCCTTCAATCTAAGGCTTGGCAAGCCGAAGATGATGCCGATCGCCGCCGCTACAAGGCCGGCCAGCAGGATACTGACGATCAAAGGCAGGCCATCGATACGCAGGTTGAAATTATACGCGGCAAAGGCACCGACGGCCATGAAGGCCGCGCTTCCGAGCGAGACCTGACCTGCATAGCCGGTAAGCAGATTCAGTCCGACACCGGCAAGGCTGAGCGCCAGGAACGGCAAAAGGATCGCCTCGAACAAATAGGTCGAACCGATAAAGGGGACGAGGAGATAGGCGCCCGCAAGGATGGCAATCGGCGTCAGCCAGCGGCTGAAGAGCCGTGTGGGATGAAGATCGGCGGTAACGACAACCATATCAGACCCTTTCCACGAGCTTTTGCCCAAACAGGCCGGAGGGGCGGATGAGGAGGAAGGCGAGTGCTGCGACATAGGCGATGCAGCCTTCGATGCCGCCGCCGAAATATTCGCCGATATAGACTTCCGCGAGCTTCTCGGTCGCGCCGATTAACAGACCGCCGACGATCGCGCCCAGAACGGAATCGAAGCCGCCGAGGACGAGGACGGGCAGCGCTTTCAGCACCACCAATGACAGAGAGAACTGCACGCCGAGCCGCGCGCCCCACAACAGGCCGGCAACCAGCGCCACGACACCGGCAGCCGCCCAGACCGTTGCCCAAATCCAGGGGAGTTTAAGCCCGACCGCAAGTGCAGCGAACTGATCGTCCGCGACGGCCCGGAATGCCAGCCCAATTCGGGTGTAGCGGAAGAAGGCAGACAACACCGCCACCATCGCGGCAGCAACTGCCGCCGCAAATAGATCGAACTGGCTGATGAACACACCGCCGACATCAAAGGGAACATCCTCGATCCCCAGCTCCAGACGGTGGACCTGCGTGCCCCAAATGAGCTGAGCTGCCCCCTCGATGATATAGGAGAGCCCAAGTGTCGCCATGAAAAGCGTGATCGGCGGCTTGTTGGTCAATGGCCGCAGCACCGTACGCTCGACGGCGAGACCGATCAGCACCATGACGATGAAGGTAAGGACAAGCGCGAGCGCGAAGGGAAGGCCGCGCTCAAGCAGGCTGACGAAGGTCAGCGCGGCAAACAGCAACATCGCCCCTTGCGCGAAATTGAGGACGCCCGACGTCTTGTAGATCAGCACGAAACCGATGGCGACGAGCGAATACATGATGCCCGACAGCAAGCCGCCAACCAGCACTTCGATCAGAAACAGCCAGTCGAAATCTGCCATCAGATGCCCTCCCCATCCTCGTTTTCTGCGACAACGCCGAGATAGGCGTCAATGACGCGCTCGTCGGCACGAATTTCGGCTGGGCTGCCATCGGCGATCTTGCGCCCGTAATCGAGGACTGCGATCCGGTCGGAAAGCTGCATGACCACGCCGATATCGTGTTCGATGAGGATCATCGTCGTGTCATACTGATCTCGGGCGGACCGGATGAAGTCCGCCATGTCGTTCTTTTCGCTCGCCGTCATCCCAGCCATGGGCTCGTCCAGAAGCAGGATCTTCGGTTCGGCCACCAAGGCGCGGGCCAGTTCGACGCGTTTTTGCAGCCCGTAGGGAAGCGTGCCTACGAGACGATCGCTAACCTGATCCAGATGCAGGAACTCGAGGATACGGGCCGCCCGCTCGCGCGCATCCGCCTCTTCGCGGCGTGCGCGGCCAAGGCCAAGGATCTGCCCGGCAAAGGTCGAGCGCACCTTATACGCTCGGCCGGCGACGACATTATCGATGACGCTCAAGCCCTTGAACAAGGCGAGGTTCTGGAACGTACGGGCAACGCCGAGCGATGCCAGCCGTTCCGTCGGCACATGGCGATAGGAGTTGGAACCGATTCGAACATGGCCATGGTTCGAGCGATAGACACCGCTGATAACGTTGATCAGCGAACTCTTGCCGGCGCCATTTGGACCAATGATCGCCCGGATCTCCCCCGGCTCGACAGAAAGGTCTACATCGACCAAGGCAGCGACGCCACCGAATGACAGGCTGATGCCATGCAAAGAGAGAGCATGGGTCGCTTCGTCATGCTGCGGGATGCCGCCGGTCTTGCCCGGTGGCAACGCGCGGGCAATCTGGTCGCCGGAGCCCCGCAGCGTACCGGGATCCAGCACGTCAAGGGAATAGGTCGCGGCAGGCATTCAGTGTCCTCCATTCGGCTCGGGCGCGGCTTGAACATGCCACGCCGATCCCGTCGGCGTGGACCAATCGGCCCACGCGCCGATCATGTTTCACTTGCGAGGTATTTTGCTGCAGCGAGCCTATTCGGCTGCCACCGGCTGCGTGCTGGCGGCCTCTTCGAGCTCACGAACCAGCGGGATCACATGCTTGCCGAAATACTCGACCTCCTCCTGGAAGTGCAGGAAGCCAAGCAGGATCAGATCCGCACCCGCCTGCTTCAGCGCCACAACCCGCTCGGCAACCTGCCGTGGCGTGCCGATAAGGTTCGAGCGGAAGCCATCATTATATTGAACAAGGTCTTCGAAAGAGGATTTCGCCCAATTTCCTTCACCTTCCGGCGACGCTTTGCCGGCGTTCTTCACTTCATGCCCGAAGGCATTGACCGCCTCCGGATTGGCTTTCTCGATGATCTCAGCAAGCACCGCCTTGGCTTCTTCCTCCGTCTCGCGCACGATTGCAAAGGCGTTGACCCCGATCCGCACGGAGTGGCCGTTCTCCTTGGCCTTCGACTGAATATCGTCAACCTGCTTGCGAATCTCGGCCGGCGTATTGCCGTTGGTAAAGTACCAGTCGGAGACGCGTGCCGCCATGTCGCGAGCCGCACGGGAGGAGCCGCCCTGGAAGATTTCCGGCTGCGGATCGATCGGCTTCGGCTTCAGCGAATAATTGTTGAAGCGATAGAAATCGCCCCGGAAGGTGAAATTATCCTCTGTCCAGATACCGCGAAGCGCACGGATGAACTCCTCCKACCGGCGATAGCGTTCGTCATGATCGAGCCAATGCTCGCCAATGGCGGCGAATTCGCCGCGGAACCAGCCGCTGACGATATTGACCGCGACGCGCCCGTTGGTCAGGTGATTGATGGTGGCAATCTGCTTGGCGGCAAGGGCCGGATTCCAAGGACCAGGCAGGATCGCGGCGATCACCTTCAACGTCGTCGTCGATTCAAGCAGGGCGTGGCTGAATGAGACGGACTCATGCTGAAATTCCGCCCCATAACCTGCCGTGAAACGGATCTGGCTCAGGGCATAGTCGAAACCGCTCGCTTCGGCGATCTGCGCAAGCTTTCTGTTGTATTCGATCGTCCAGCTTGTGCGCTGTTCGATATTCGAAATCACCAGCCCGCCCGAAACATTCGGCACCCAATAGGCAAATTTGACCGGATCGTTCGAGGCATTGGAAAAAGTCATGTAAGGCTCCCTCTTGAATTTCGTTCTATGGACTAAGCTGCCAGTCCGCTGTGTTTCCCCKACGCGGCGACCACTCCGATGTCGATCGCCTGCGTGATAGCCGCGACCTCCTCGACGGCTCGATCTACACGCTCGAAGACGGCAGGATTTGTGAGTTCGTAATCGGTAAAGTCGGCCTCAAGCGCATAGATTGCGGTCGGGACGGTCAGCGCATTGAAGAAGCCAAAGAGCGGCCGCAATTGGTGCTCAAGCATCAGGCCGTGCAACGGCGTGCCGCCTGTGGCAACTAAAACGATACGTTTGCCCGCCAATGCCCGATAATCGACAAGGTCAAACAGATGCTTCAGTGCACCACTATAAGACGCGCGGTAGACGGGCGATCCGACGATGATGATATCAGAGCCTTCCACCGCGGCAATGATCGCCTTGCCCTCGGCATCGAGCTGATCTGCTCTGAGCGCGCGAAAGAGCACGGGTGCCGCATCGACAAGCTCGATGGACTGCACGTGGCCACCGACACGCTGCCGCAAGCGATCGACGATGAGGTTGACCAAGGACGCCGTCCTAGACGGTCTTTTGACATTGCCGCTGAGTGCGAGGACGTTCATGATGGCGATAAATCCGGTTTCGATTAGATAATTTACCCTATAGTTTTAGTAGCTTTTAGATAGGAGAAGATGTTCTAATCTTCGAAGCAAAGCGGATTGAATGCTGTCGTTAACGGCGTCTTATCGGAAGAATTTTCTCTGAGGTAATGTCGCTTGCTAGTAAGACGGGCGCTGAAGAAATGAGGCAGGAGCGCTGCTAGCTAACCCATACATGAGACTGGAGCCGTGATCCTTCTACGTTCCTAGCAACTAGGATCCCAGCCGCGATGATGCTGACATTCCTTATACACGCTCTTGAACCAACTCGGACCCTCGACCAACCATTTCGATTGGCTGGCATAAGGTTCTGTTATGGAACCACAGCTTTTGATCTATTTAAAAAGGTCTTTTAGATCGAAATTTAACTCGGCTGAAAACTGGCCTCAGCTCTGATAAATAACCTTTGGGCGCAAGAATTGAGGCGGCTGAAGCGCGGCTGGGCGACAAGCCATGACCTGTCGTTCTTTCTTGACAATGCAATTCTGATGTCAACTCAACTACCAGCCTCGAGCCCAATCAAAATAGCTATCAGGCGACTGGATGCAGTGAAGGTCAATCGCACCGACAGTGAATGGCAGCAAGTAGAACCCAATTTGCAAGTGATGTGCTTTCATCACAATCACTGCATCTCCGCTTCACCGCGGCTCATTTCGAGATAAGTAGCCGTTCTCCGGCTCTTACCCCGCCTTTCAGTCGATTACCCGATGGCGCTAATGGACAGACATAGCGGGAAGAATAGGCACACGACGGAAAATAGGAGAAGTTGAAATCGAGCACTAGTGTGCCGTCTGGACGGACAACTCCGAGATCCGCTCCCTTGATGGTGTCGAGGAGATATCGGCCACCGCCATAAGTTTCGGTCCCTGAGGTCGCGTCGACAAAAGGCAGGAACACGCCACCGCCGTACCCCTCAATCCAGTAAAGGGTCAACTCGCCACCCAATCTAGTCTCCAGCCCCGCTGTACGGGAGAATGCATGCATCGACAGGTCGCCATCCACCCCCGTTGCGACGGTTGTCCGTTCCGGCGTTACCGGGACAAGCTGTACCGTCAGGCGCAACGAGGGATCATAAGAAAATGTCGTTGGCCCTTCGAACTTCTCGCGGTCCGCCAATTCAATTGGCGACTGAGGATGGTCGCGAAACAGGGTCGAACGGGTGTCGCACCAAAGCCGCCAGGCGGCAACCGCGTCCGGACTAGAACGCACCTCGTAGTAGAGATTTGCGATCTTCTCGCGCCATTCCCACAGTTGTTGAGTCTCGTTCAAATCATTTCCCCCCATGTCAGAAATGACGCGGCTTTCGTTCATCGAAACGCTCGCCCAATCATTGCGGCACAACTATATACTTGCCGCATCCGGCAAAAATGAGGGTAACCGTGCCTCCGACGCAATCCCATACGCATTCGATCTCATCCATCTGGACGGACACGATCTGCGCAATGTCGAATACGGATCGCGCCGACATAAACGATCAGGAGCTGAGCCAGGCTCTCGGCGACGACACTCTCAATGAACTCGCCGCTAAACTGGTCTCTCGAGGGAGGAAATTCTAGGTTGACCTTCCGAAGGCGTTCGACAAGTTGACGCCAAACGGAAATGCGCCGGCGCCAAAGCAGGCCGAAGAGTTGACCTCGCCACGGAGTTCCTTGGGGCCACTGCTTATTGGCCTTGTTCAAGTTAGCGACGCAGCTCCGATGCCGCGATTAAGCCGCCATGATCCGCACAGTATTTCTCATCGCGAAGATCTGCTCTGCGTCGCCGTCAATATGAAACTGGTTGACAAGATCGCGCAACCTGCTCGCCTCGCTCGACAAAGATGCGGCCGCTGCCGTCGATTGCTCGACCATCGCCGCGTTCTGCTGAGTGGATTGATCCATTTGATTGACCGCAGTGTTGATTTCGGCAAGTCCCGTGGACTGCTCTCGCGCCGAAGTCGCGATCGCCGCCATTAGCTGATTGATCTGAGATACATGGTCACTGATCGATTTTAGCGACTGGCCAGTCTCAAGGACCAGTTTCACGCCATTGTCGACTTCAGCTGAAGATTTCTCAATGAGGCCCTTKATCTCCTTGGCCGCGGTTGCCGCACGCTGCGCGAGTTCGCGGACCTCTTGAGCGACAACGGCAAAGCCTTTACCCGCTTCCCCGGCTCGAGCAGCTTCAACGCCTGCGTTAAGCGCCAGTAAGTTTGTCTGGAAAGCGATCTCGTCGATGACAGCAATAATATTGGAAATCCGCTCCGAGCTGTCCTCGATTCGCCTCATCGCGTGTTCGGCTTCAGATACCACCGACGCAGAACGTTCGGCACTGACATTAGCCTTCTGTGCGACGTCGCGAGCCTCGTCGGTTCGCTTGGAGGCTGTGGTAACATTGGCGGTAATTTCATCAAGGGCCGCCGCCGTCTCTTCCAATGAGGCGGCCTGCTGTTCCGTACGCTTGGAAAGGTCTTGCGCCCCCAATGCGATTTCGCGCGTTCCGCTCTCGATGCTGTGCACCGTCTTTAGTACAGCGCCGATGGTGGAACCGAGCTGTTTGAGTGACGCGTTGAAATCCTCTCGCAATTGCTCGTACTCTGCGGCGAACGGCTCCGTTAGCTGGACGGAGACATCTCCGCCAGCCAGACGCCTTAATCCATTTCCCAACGTTGTCGTGGCAAACCGCAGTTGTCGCGCTTCTTTTTCGGCACGGTMCTGTTCTGTGGCACGCGCTGCCTCTGCCTGGCTCCGCGATGTGGATGCTTCCTGCTCCAATCGAAGAACATTTATCGCATCTTGTCGGAAAACCTCCACTGCCGCAGCCATCGCGCCAATCTCATCCGCGCGGCCGGCATAGGGAATGGCACTTTGCAGATTTCCATCAGACAAGATTTTCATGGCGTCAGCAATTCGCCGGATCGGATTTGCGATACCCAACACAGCGAATATCGTTCCGGCAAAGGCGACTAAGATCGCGAGAGTCGCGATTATTGCTGTTACAGTGAACGCGTGGCTTGCCGTGGCGCTACTTCCAGCGACGTAGGTTTCGGCCTGGCCCAGGATGAAAGCCACCAGGTCCGCAATCCTTTGGCCCACCTGATCAGATTGCGGCTCCATGCTCTCGCGGAAAAAACTGACCGCCTCGGCTGTCTTCCCGCTATCCTGCAGGCGGATCATTTGCTCGGCGAATTCGTCATATTTCTTAAGTTCTGAACTGACTTGATTAATCAGCTCTCGGCCTCGCTCGGTTCGGACGCCTTTGACATATTCATCAATCGCCCGTTCGACTGCAGTGTTCGCATCGCTGAGGAGCTCTGCTTCGGCAGCTCGATTGTCTGGTGACGCCTGCAATAGATAGCGCGAGTAAGCGAGCTTAAGATCAGAGAAGTTGCCCTTGATATCTCGGGCGGTGACCAGGCGCTTCATCCAGAAGCCACCGATTTGGTGGGTATCGTCGTTCAGCGTCGAGATCGTGCTGAGGGAACTGTACGACAAAACAACGAGGAAGATACCGATGACTGATAAGACTGCAATGAGGGCCTGCTTGACACTCGGGCGCTTCATTCGAATCTCCAGCTCCTGAGGATGACCGCGCGGGTCGGGTATCTGTAAGAATTTGCCCGATCTATTAATTTAGAATTAACTTTATTCGGTCCAGCCATCGCAGGCTGAATTTCCGATCATATTGCAAACGCCGCCTGGTAAAGCGCTTTCGGCGCCGCTACCAAGAGTTTGTATTCGCGAGCCAGTTGCGAATCACGATGATAACGCGGCCAAACGCGTTCAACTCTGACATCGAGTTGAAGAGAGGGGGCAGGTCGGATGTGTCCTTCAGTTTTTCATTCATCTGACATCGCCTGAGAGCCGCGCTCATGGGTGCTCACGCCGCTCGCTTTGACTTTCCGAGACGTCTGATTGCCTGCTCGAGCGGTCGCTCGCTATCACAATAGTCCTGCCAGAACGAGCAAGAAGCGCAGGCACGATGCGAACCGTGAACCGCTTGGGGTTGAGATCGGACTTCAGCTGTATCCAGGTGAGTGGCACAGATAATCGAGGGCTCTGTTGCAAAAATTCGGTTGATCACCGAAAGAGCGCCGGTGATTTTCAGCGAGATTTTTGATGAGCGATTTCAAATTGCGTCATTTTCAGGGTGAAGTGATTTTGTGGGCGGTTCGATGGTATTGCCGCTATGGGGTGAGCTACCGCGACCTTGAACAAGTGATGGGTGAACGAGGTGTCGCGGTCGATCATTCCACGCTCTACCGGTGGGTCCAGAAATACGCGCCAGAGATTGATAAGCGGCTGCGCTGGCATTGGCGCCGACCCCAGTCAACAAGCTGGCGGCTTGATGAAACCTATGTGAAAGTCCGCGGCCAATGGACGTATCTTTACCGGGCCGTCGATAAATTCGGCAATACGATCGATTTCTATCTTTCGCCAACTCGCAATACCAAAGGGGCCAAACGCTTTCTCGGCAAGGCTTTGAATGGATTGAAAGACTGGGAAAAACCGACTGTGATCAACACCGACAAGGCACCGACCTACGGCATTGCGATTTCAGAGCTGAAGGCAGAAGGCAAATGCCCTGAAGAGCTTTTGCATCGGCAGGTGAAATATCTGAACAATATCGTTGAGGCCGATCACGGTAAGCTCAAGCAATTGATCAGGCCGGTCAGAGGGTTCAAGACACTGAAAACGGCCTATGCGACCATCAAAGGTTTCGAGGTGCTGCGGGCGCTACGCAAGGGGCAGGCTGCGATTTTCAACCTGACCGGCGACGTTCGAGGAGAAGCTCGTATCGTTGAACGGGCTTTCGGCATTGGTCCGAGCGCATTAACGGAAGCCGTGGCTCTGCTCGCCCCGAATCTCGAAACTCAAACCGCCTGACAATGGAGAAAATGGGAACTTCCCTGCAATCCAAACTTTTTGCAACAGAGCCCCCACGGCATAGAGCGCGGCCGGCCGGTATGGGCGGTGGCCCTTCTCCCGATTCACTCGTCGCGTGGGATGCGTGATTCCGTTGCGGACTTGCCGAGAAATGCCTATCTTGGCTCAATTCACGGAGAAACTGCCGGTTTCAGGTCGTTGATGGCTGTCAATGTCGGTTGACGAGAGAACTATTCGACACTATGTTGAAACCTAACAACTAACCCAGCATCCTGAGAGACATGGGCTCCGGGCGGTTGGGGTAAAAAGCCGGCGCAAGCCGGTTTTTTTATGTCTTGGGGGCAGGAGTGCCAGCATTACGAACACGCGTCTATATCGACGGCTACAATCTTTATTACGGTTGCCTTCGCAAGACCGCCTTCAAATGGCTCGACGTCCTGAGCCTGTTCGAAACGCAAATTTTGCCGACAATCCTCTACAGGCCGACACTGGACGCCGAGCCGGCAACGATGCCCCTGCATCCGGACTGCGCGATCAAATATTTCACAGCCAAGATCATCGAGAGTGCCGCCAAGGGCGAGGATTCGGTGTCTTCACAGGCCCAATATCACAATGCCTTGACGACGCACTGCGGTGGCAGGCTCTCCTTCGTAATGGGCCATTATTCCCTTTATAAGGCCAATCAGCACATCGTTCCGGCCGACGATCCGAAGCGCTGGCCGCGCGATTGCGACAAGATCCAGGTCTGGAAGCTCGAGGAAAAGCAGTCGGATGTGAACCTGGCGCTTCATCTCTACGACGATGCCTTGAGCAGCGAGGTCGACCAAGTGGTGCTTGTCACCAATGACACCGACCTGACGCCGGCGCTGGAGATGTTGAAGGCGCGCTGCCCGGATATCGTCCGCGGCCTGGTGATCCCGACGCGCAAGGCTGGCGGGGCGGGGACCTTGAACGCGAGGCAAACGTGTCGCTGGCGAAGCTCGCTCATTGGGTCAGGCGGCATATATCGGATGATGAATTGCGAGCGTCGCAATTGCCCGATGTCCTCCCCGGCCGCCGGCGGGCCAGCGTCAAGCCGCATTCATGGTATGCGAAGCCGCATCATCTGGCGAAGATGCTGGAGATGGCCCGCCCGGTGTTGCGCACCGAAGGCGAAGTCCTGAAGTGGGCGCGCAGGGAGAGCGCGCATCTCGGCGGGCGTCGCCCGATCGATCTGATCGAGACGGATGCCGGCGCGGTCGAGGTCTTCGACTACATCGAAGCCTATATACGCGAGCAGCTCGATAAGGCCGGTGATCAGGACGATCTGTCCTCGAAATCCTGAATTTGACGGTTGGGAAGGGAGGGCTMTGTTGCAAAAAATTCTTGTGATAGAATGAAATTCCAAAAAGCCTTGGACAGCTGCCAAAAAACAGCTTCTTTGATATTCCGCCACCTCGAACTGCAGCTGCTATGAGGCTGTTCAAGGCGATTTAATATCAATAGAAGGATTATTTTTCTCCAATTTTACGCCCCAAAAAATTTTTGCAACAGAGCCATATTTGATTCACTGTGGGGTCGTCGCCCCCAGAAATCGCGCGGGTGGTTGCCCGTACACGGGCGCGACCGGGAATTTCGGTTCGGTTAGCCGCCAATTTTGACTGCTACGCGCGCCCTAGATCTCGCTATTTCTCCGGCGGAGGTAGTTGCCACCTTCGCTACCGCCATGATCCAACCAACCGGTGGTCGCTTTGGCCGATAGGTGCCCTGACGGAGGGAATGGCGAAACCCTCGCGATTTTCATGCTCCGATCGGCGTTGGCCGAGGCCTGAGCGTGACGCTATGACGTGCCCGCCCTAACGGGATCGAACCAACCGCCCCACGATCGCAGCAATCAGCAAACAGCCACTCTACTGAAAATTCCTGCTCTTGATCTTCAGCGTGTCGATATGAAGATCCGGCACGAATAGATCCCTCGCCCGAACCCCTGAAGGCGCCTTTTCGCGCGAATCCGGACTTCCCGGAGAGCCATGGGCAAACTCATCGCCGCGGCCGGTCGGCAGATGGAACGCACCGTCGCGCCCGGCAAGCCCTGACAAATCCGCCGATAGATCGAAGAGCTGCTGGGCGACCAGGTGAACCACCTCGCCTTCCCGCTGGATCCTGCCGTTGATCGCCATCATGCTGGCGCCGAGCACTACGCGGCGGGAGCGCTCGAACAGTTTCGGCCAGACGACGACATTGGCTATGCCGGTCTCGTCCTCGATGGTGATGAACATGACGCCCTTCGCCGATCCCGGCCGCTGGCGCACCAGCACCAGGCCGGCCGCCATCAGCCACTGGCCGTCGCGCGCCGTCATCGCTTCGGTACAGGTGACGATCCGGCGTTTGGTAAGATCGGCCCGCATAAATCGCAAAGGGTGCTCGCGCAGTGTCAGCCCGACGTGGCTGTAATCTTCGACGACATTGTGCCCGTCGGTCATCTGCCTGAGCTCGACTCCCGGCTCCTGCTGCTCGGCAATCGCCCGCGCCTCGCGTTCGGCTGCGGCCGTAAACAATGGCAGCGGCTCGTCGCGTAGCGCCTTGATCGCCCAGAGCGCATCGCGTCGTTCGAGCCGCAATGACGGCAGGAACGCGTCCGCTTGCGCCAGCTCGACGAGTGAGGCAACCGGGACCCCAGACCGCCGCCACATATCGTCCACCGATGCGAAGGGCTCGTCGGCGTGTGCAGCGACGATGCGCGCTGCGTCGGCAGTCGCCAACCCGTGTACCAAACGCATGCCAAGCCGCACCGCATGCCGGCTTGTGCCGTCCACCTCCTCGAGCGTGCAGTCCCAACGCGAGCGGTTGATGCAGACCGGACGGACCTCGACGCCGTGCTTTCTCGCGTCGGAAACGATCTGTGCCGGCGCATAAAAGCCCATCGGCTGCGAGTTCAACAGTGCTGCGCAGAAGACATCCGGAAAATGGCATTTCACGTAGTTTGAGGCATAGGCGATCAGCGCGAAGGAAGCGGCATGGCTTTCGGGAAAGCCATAGGAGCCAAAACCTTCGAGCTGCGAAAACGTCTTTTCAGCGAATTCCGGCGAATAGCCGTTTTTGATCATCCCGGAGACGAGCTTGTCCTTGAAGCGGGAAACTCCACCCGTGAACTTGAAGGTCGCCATGGATTTGCGGAGCTGGTCGGCTTCGCCGCCGGTAAACCCGGCGCAAACCATCGCCACCTTCATGGCAGACTCCTKGAACAGCGGCACGCCCAGCGTCTTGTGGAGGACCGCTTCCAGTTCCGGCGTCGGATATTCGACCTTCTCCTTGCCTTCGCGCCGGCGCAAATAGGGATGGACCATATCGCCCTGGATCGGTCCGGGACGGACGATCGCCACCTGAATAACGAGGTCATAGAAGGTTTTCGGTTTCATCCGCGGCAGCATCGACATCTGGGCACGGGATTCGATCTGAAACGTCCCCAGGGTGTCGGCCTTGCGGATCATCGCATAGGTCGCCGGATCCTCCTGTGGGATGGTGGCGAGGTCGAGATCCTGATGGTTATGCTCGCCGATGAGGGCAAAGGCCTTGGCCATGCAGGTCAGCATGCCGAGCGCCAGCACATCGACCTTCATCATCTTGAGCGCCTCGACATCGTCCTTGTCCCATTCGATCACCTGGCGGTCGGCCATCGCCGCCGGTTCGATCGGCACGAGATGATCCAGTCGGTCATGGGTCAAGACGAAGCCACCGGGATGTTGGCCAAGATGACGCGGCGCTCCCATCAGCTGCTGGGCAATCCGCAGGGTCAGGGCGAGACGCCGGTCCTCCGTATTAAGCCCGAGGGCGCGCACTTGGCTCTCACCGACCGTTTCCGACCAGGACCAGATGCCGGAGGAAAGCGCCTTGATCAGATCTTCGGGCAGGCCGAGCGCCTTGCCGACATCGCGAATGGCGCCCTTGGCGCGATAGCGGGTCACGGTGGAGCAAAGTGCGGCCTTGTCATGGCCATAGGTCTTGTAGATCCACTGGATCACCTCCTCGCGCCGCTCATGCTCGAAATCGACATCGATGTCGGGCGGCTCGTCGCGCTCCTGGGAGACGAACCGCTCGAAGAGGAGGTCGTTGGTGTCGGGGTCGATCGAGGTGATGCCGAGCACATAGCAGACGGCCGAATTCGCCGCCGACCCCCGGCCCTGGCAGAGAATGTCCTGCGATCGGGCATAGCGGACGATCGAGAACACCGTCAAAAAATAGGGCGCGTATTTCATCGTCTCGATCAGCGCCAGTTCATGGCGGATCGTCTTTTCGACATGCGCCGGCAGGCCTTCGGGATATCGCGTCATCACGCCTTCCCAGGTATAGTGTTCCAGCGATTGCTGGGCGGTCATGCCAGGGATCAATGCTTCCTCGGGATACTGGTAGACGAGCTCCTCGAGCGAAAACGTGCAGCGCTCGACGATCTCCATGGTACGCGCCAAGGCTTCGGGGTAGCGGGGAAACAGACGCGCCATTTCTTCCGGTGGCTTCAAAAATCGATCCGCGTGGCGCTCGCGCTCGAAGCCGACATCGTCGATGGTGGTGCCGGTGCGGATGCAGGTAACGACATCCTGTAGCTGCCGCCGGCCGGGCTCATGAAACAGCACATCGTTGGTGACGACGGTCTTCACCCGGTGCTTCACCGCGAGGTTCGACAGCTCGTGCAGCCGCAGCTGATCGTTCGGACGCCGTCGCAGACAGAGCGAGACATAGGCGCGATCGCCGAAGATTTCCGCCATCTTCCGGAGCTGCACCGCGCAGACCTCGTCGGCCAAGTCCGGCACCAGGATGCCGATCAGTCCCTCAGAATAGTGCGCCACATCATCGAGGTGCAGGATGCACTTTGCCTTCCCGCCCCTGCCCTTGCCCAGGGTCAGCAGCCGGGTCAGCCGCGAATAGGCGGCGCGATCGGTGGGGTAGACGAGGATCGACATGCCGTCGGCGAGATCGAGCCGGCAACCGACGACGAGCCGCAGGCCGGTGGCGCGTGAGGCTTCGAGCGCCCGGACGATGCCGGCCAGGCTGTTGCGGTCGACGACGCCGAGCGCCTCGATACCCATGAGCTTGGCGGTGGCGAAGAGTTCTTCCGCCGAGCTTGCGCCGCGGAGGAACGAGAAATGCGTGGTGACCTGGAGTTCAGCGTAGCGCATCAGGCAAACACCCCGTGCAGGAACCATTTGTGCGATCCGGTGTCCGCATCGACCCCGTCGCCGGATCGGAAGATCCAGAAGCGCTCGCCGGCATCATCCTCGACGACGAAGTAGTCGCGCACGGCGACCCATTCGGAGCTGCGTTGCCACCACTCGCCGAAGATGCGCTCCGGGCCGTCGGCGCGCTTTACCCGGCGCCGCTTGCCGCGCCAAATAAAAGAGACCGGCGGATGATCGGGTAAGAGCGCAATCACCTCGATCGCTTCCGGATGCGCCTGCAGCCGAGACGGCCGCGGCCAATGGAGCGGCCAGGTGGCGCCGACCTCGTCGGCCGTCGGCGCAATCCGCTGGACGCTGCGCTCGGGGACGTCGCTCGCGACCGGCGCGACACGGAAAATCCGCTGGCCGCCGCGATTGCCAAGCACGTCGATCAGCGGCGCCACATCCGTCACCTGCTCTTCGATCAATGAGGAAGCCGACTGTATGTCAGCAAGCGGTTCGGCGATGATGGCGGCGAGGCTCAGCTTTTCGATGCCGAAGCCGGGCTCGATCTTTTCGATACGATCGCGGAAGAGTTTTGTCAGCCAGGCGATGTCGCGGACGGGCTTGGCCGTTCCGGCTCGGAGTGACTGAAGGCTGTTGTCGACGCGGTGGATGATGAGGTCGGCGCGCCGCACGCCAAGCCCGCGCTTTTCGAGCTCCAGACAGAGCTGCCGGACCAGGCGGGTTACATATTTCTCGATGGTCTCCGGTGCGCCGATCGGTTCGGCAAAGGATTTTTGCACCTCGACGAGATCGGCCGGCCGGATCGGATCGATCGGCTCGGCGAGCCGGCCGAACATCTGGTCGAGACGCCGACCAATTTCCGCCCCGAAACGCAGCGTCAACGGCGCCCGCGGTGTGCCGGCAAGATCACCGACGGTGGTAAAGCCGAGGGTGCGGAGACTTCCGACGATCTCGGCCGGCAGTCGCAGCGACGACAACGGCAAGCGGTCCATAGCCTTGGCAGTCCCGCCGCGCGGAATGACGACCGTCTCGCGATCGGTGGAGCGGGCGAGCGCGTGCGCGGCACCCCAGCTGTCGGCGATCGCCGCTCGCGCTGCAAGACCGCGACCGCGGAAACGGTTGACGAGACCGGAGAGCATCAGGTCCTCGCCGCCCTGCAGGTGATCGGCGCCTTCGGTATCCATGACGATACCATCAGGAGGATCCATGGCGACCACCGGAGAATACTGAGACAAGGCCCACAATGTCAGCCGTTCGAGTGTCGCAAGGTCGGCCGCCGGATTGGCGTCGATCATCGTCAAACCCTGCACCAGCGCCTGCGCCTTGGCGGCCGGCATGCCGACACGCAGGCCAAGTTTGAGCGCTKACCGGTCGGCCGCCGCAACCCATCGCTTGGAGCCGCTCCTGGCGATGACCACCAGGGGCGTATCAGGGGAGAGCKAAGGATCGGCGCGCCTGATCCGGTCGGTCGGCAGTGTCGGAAGAAAGACAGATACKACCCTGGCCATCACATGCTCCGATAATAAATTCTCCTCCCTCGCCTGCCCTCACCCGCATCAGCTCTGCCAGCCAGCGCGCGCGGCCGACGCCCGGAACGGGCAGCGGTTCGGAGGGCAATACCGAGATCCGCCAGCGGGTTGCCGCGGCCGTCGGCATGCCGAAATCGGAGGCTTCCGTCTGGCGCCGCCAGCGGCGGATCACCAGGCCCAATGAACCGGATTTTTCCGCCGCGAGCTGCAGCCGGCGCGACGCCGTCATCGGCAGGCGCACCAGTTCGGCGACCACAGCGCCAAGGCCGCCATAGCGCAAGGCCTCTTCGAAACTTGCGAGCACCGTCTCTTCTTTGTCGCCCTCGACGAAGATGACGCGATCAGGATGAAGTCCTGCCTGAGCAAGTGCCGGAAAGAACAGATCGAAGCGCGTCAGGCACCAGACGACCTTGCCGGTGGTGCGCGCCGCGATGCCGCCGATGAAGAGTGCAGCGGCCGCCCCGTCGATCGCGCCGTTGCCGCCGCCGGCGACTTCATGCAGCGCGCCATAGGCGAGCCCACCTCCCGGCAGCTGCGCATCGATCTCACTAACGCCGAACGGCAGGACGTTGCGATGGCGCAGGCCGGTCCCTTCCAGGCTGGCGATTTTCTCGCGCAACTCGTCGAGGACGGCATTCGACGTGGCGACTGATGTAGTCATGATCTCCTTCACGGCACCCGTTTTGACTTGAGAAGAGGCGATATGTTCTTTATTTGTTCTCAAAGCAAAAACGAGTCAATGTGCGCCCGACGCGCTGAAGTTGAGCGCGGATGCGGGCCTGGTGGATTCCATGAACGGATTCAATCCGATGGCTGAATTAGGAATTTTTTCGCATGGCCCGACCAGGCCCGTTGAGTGATCTGAGATTGAAGGATTATCGTGAGCCGGTTATCGAATTCAGCTGTGGCCGATGTGACCGGCATGCCGCGATCGAGCGCAAGCTGTTGGTGAAAGCGTTTGGGCAGCAGTGTGAGCTTCGCGATCCTTCGCCGTCGGATGGCTATGGGCTGCGAGCGCATGCAAACGCCGGAAGGTGACAAATGCGGCGCGCACTTCCCATGTCTGGGCGACATAGATGCTCCTGATGGAAGCCAGTCATGACAAACGATGAAGGTCACGAGCGGCCGCGCAAGATCGTCCATGTCGACATGGACGCCTTTTACGCGTCGGTCGAGCAGCGCGATAATCCGGACTTGCGTGGCAAGCCGATTGCCGTCGGTGGATCGGCCGCCCGCGGCGTGGTGGCGGCGGCGAGCTACGAGGCGCGCGTCTTCGGCGTCCACTCCGCGATGCCGTCGGTGACGGCCAAGCGCAAATGCCCGGACCTGATTTTCGTGCCGCCGCGCTTTGACGTCTATAAGGCGGTGTCGCAGCAGATCCGCGAGATCTTTGCCGAATACACGCCGCTGATCGAGCCGCTCTCGCTCGACGAGGCCTATCTCGATGTCACGCACAATCTCAAAGGCATGGAGATCGCCACCGAGATCGCGTTGGAGATCCGCGCCAGGATCAAAGCGGTTACCGGGCTCAATGCCTCGGCCGGGATTTCCTACAACAAGTTTCTCGCCAAGATGGCGAGCGACCTCAACAAGCCCAACGGCCAGGCTGTCATCTCGCCGAGGAATGGGCCGGCCTTCGTCGAGGCCCTCCCCGTCAAGAAATTCCATGGCGTCGGCCCCGCGACGGCCGAAAAGATGCACCGGCTCGGGATCGACACCGGCGGCGATCTCAAGCAGCAGACGCTCGAATTCCTCGTCGAGAATTTCGGGAAGTCGGGGCCATATTTTTACGGCATTGCTCGCGGCATCGACGAGCGCCAGGTCAAACCKAACCGGGTGCGCAAATCCGTCGGCGCCGAAGATACCTTCTCACAAGACCTCCATGCTTACGACCCGGCCCGTGAAGGGCTTCAGCCGTTGATCGAAAAGGTGTGGAGTTATTGCGAGGCCAATGGGATCGGCGCCAAGACGGTGACCCTCAAGGTCAAATATGCCGACTTCAACCAGATCACCCGCAGTAAGACGGTTCCCGCACCTCTGCCGGCCATCGCCGACCTGGAAGAGATCGTCAGCCTTCTGCTGGCGCCGATCTTTCCGCCGCGAAAGGGCATTCGCCTGCTCGGTGTCTCGCTGTCGTCGCTGGAGCGGCGGAGCTCCGGAACGGAGCCGCAGCTGCGGTTGGCTCTTTAAACCGCCAGTATCGGCTGGGCAGGCGCGCCGGCGTGACGCTTGATCCGGAACGTCCCCGCCGGCAGCGGCCGCAGGATTTCCTCTTCGGGGAGAAATCCGTCGAGCCAGGCCATACGTTGGTCGCGTGTCAGCACCGCCATCTGCCGATCGTGGAACGGCGCGATATCGGCATTCGCCTCGATGGTCAGGATGGCATAGGCTTCCGGCCAATCATCAGCCGCCGGACGCCAGATCCCGGCGAAATAAAACCAGTCGCCATTGGCGAACGAGAAGCTGAAGCTTTTGAGGCGAAAATCCGAGGCTGGGATCAGGCAGCGGTGGGTCGGAAAGGTCCGTCCTTCCGATCGGACGACGTTGACGGCGCGCGGGCCGCCGTCGCGGGGACGCAGCCCCCATGGCAGCTCCACCATCTCCACATCGCCGTCATGGCGTCTTATGATGACGCGGCGCTCGTTGAGCGGGGCGTCAGACTGGAAAACCTTCGCGCTCATCATAGATAGAACATATCAGGAACGATTTTTCGAAGCAACCAACCTGTAATGGGGGACGCATGTGCAATGATTATCGGCTGATGGTGGATGCTGCTTCGATCGCGAAGGACTTCGCCGATCTGAAGATCAAAATCCGCTTTGGTGAAGGCATACCGAACCTCGAAGCGCGTGAGGACATCAAGATCACCGACCTCGGTCCGATCGTCAGGACGATTGAGGGAGCCCGCGATGAGGCCGAGCTCGTGCAGCGGCGCTGGAGTTGGCCGGGACAGAATAAGCGGCCGGTGTATAATTTCCGGTCGGACGGGCGCGAGTTCACCTCCAATCGCTGCCTGATCATTGCCGATGGCTTTTACGAGTTCACCGACCCGAAGGACCCGAAAAAGAAGCGCAAGGACAAGTGGCTGTTCACGAAGAAGGACGAGCCGATCTTCTGCATCGCCGGCATCTGGCGCGAAACGCCGGAGGTCGGCCAAGCATTCACCATGCTGACGATGGAACCGGGACCAGACATCGCGCCCTACCATGACCGTCAGATCGTCATCCTGGAGCGCAGCGCATGGGCCGGCTGGCTCGATCCGACGGTTTCCGCAAAGTCGTTGATCAAACCGCTCCCCGCGGGGACGCTGGTGGTGGACCAGATGGGCTAGTCGGACTCGATAACGATTCGCTTATGGCGTTCGACAAAATCCCTTCCGTAAGCGGGCGGACTTGTTTCCTGGACAAGGCGTGGCGAGCAGCCACATTGCTGGTCGCTGCCTACGTCGCTGCTGTATACCTCGCGACGTGCAGGTCATCATATCGTTTAGCGCATTGATGTATCCCTGACCACACGCTTTCTGATGGATGGGGCCATGAGGCGGCCGCCAGAACGATCGCCTTAGCGAGCGACAACGGGCCCATCCACTTGAAATGACGAACCACCGGTGACTGGCTTGCCGGGTTGCCTGATAACGGCAATAGCCAAAGCCGACAGACATCATCCACAGGCCGGCGCAAAAAACGTAGGCTGCGATCATGGTTTTTGCCCGCTTTCGGGGATCGAATAAGTCGCCTTGGACGGTACCAGCTTCTCGACATTGAAAATGCCGATTTTGCGGACGTTGCTGCTGATCAGGCGGGTGGGGCGCCGTCGCTCTGCGGGTTGTCAGGCTGCTCGAGAGGTTCGAGCCGAGTGGCACCCCAAAAGCCTTTCACCATGATACCAATCATGACAACAAGGCCAAAACACCTTAGGGCGTTATAAAAGGTCATGGGATATCTTCCCCCTTCGTTCTCGCAAAGCATAGATGAATTTGCCTGACTCGCGAGAAATAAGGTTCCAGTGTCAAATGGGAAGGCAACGCATGATCGCCACGCAGTGGATCCCAGACACTACGGTGAAGGCAATGGTGCACGGACGACAAATTATGAAGAGCCCACTAAAATCTCAGTCAGTCTAACCAGCCAGGAAGCAATCGTGCTTTTCGAGCTTCTTTCCCGCTAGGTTGCCGACAACAATAGCCCGCCAGGCAATGAAAGTTTTGTGCACCCAAGCGAATGGGCGGTATTGCAGGGTGTTTTGACCTCTTTGGAATCGCAGCTGGTTGCTCCGTTCCGAGAAGATTATAAGAAAATCGTAAGCCACGCCCGGGAGGGAATATCGCTGGACTGTTCGAGATTCAGATTGAATGAGTGAGGGTCGGTAAAATCGAGCGCGCATAGGGAGACGATTAGGCTGTTGTGTTCGCGTTTAACAGCGTTCGGATCGGCTGGCTCGGTTGATGGGCCCCAACCAGCTCAGACTATCGGATCACATAGCGATCCTTCTCGTCGAGCTCGTCAGGGTCGAGCAGCACGACTGAGTGCTGCCCGGCATTGGATATATGCACAAACGAATATGGATTTGCTGTTTCATCGTCTGCGAGCAGCATCGACCTGTCGAGCGCCACAGCAAGGCGGCAGGCGCTCTCCAGGATAGCACGGGCAGCATGTTCCGCTGAATAGATTGAGATGATCTGAGAATAGTCTTCCACCGTCGACGATTGGACCACGCAGGTCACCAGAAACATCCMGATCTCGCTGATGCTGTGAACTACGACGACACGATCAAGAGCAATGTCGAGCATTGCGGCGACTCCGCGTTGCAGCGTTTCATCATCCACAGGCCTGCCCAAAATTGCATCAAACCAGATCATAGCTGGCTGCTTCGCAACGGACCCAACTTCGCTCGCTCCTCTGAAACTTTCAGTCCGGGACAAATTCACATGCCAGTAAGGTCTTGTCTCCCAGGTCCCCGCCCTCGCGCGCGACAATCGATACGTTGCCTGGGCTAGCGAGACCGGCCGGAGGCTGCAGATTGGCCGCGAGCGCGCGTGCATAGCCCTTGCTCGAAGCGCCCAAAAGGTTCGAGGTCTCGCGCTTCAGATGATATTTCGCCGCCAATTTGTCAGCCTGCAGACCCTTGATCAAAACGCCGGTCGCCGAACTGGCAAAAAACACTTCATCGCTTTCAAATCCGTCTCGGCCGATCTGATGCGGAACTTTGTAGATCGCAGCGCCCAGCAAGGATGTATCGGGCTTTGCGAGCTTTTCCGCCGCGTCATAGACGGCCGTCGCCGAGGTGAGCGTATAGGGCGGTTTACACAGCGCCGCGTCATAAAACATCGAGCTCGTATCGGCGGCGATGGCGGCGCCACCGTCGAGAGCAGCGATGAAAACCAACGCGCTCAGGCCGTTCCGGCGCGAATTAATGAGATCAAACATCGAAAATTCCACAATTGAATATTGACCGCCGGGATGGGCATCCCGATTGAGCTGTCGATGAGGGGAGTTCCACGATCGAGTTGTAAGAGTGACTACAGCCTATATCTGCGATGGCAAGACCATTTTCCCCGGTTGGTTCAGCTTGTCCCCGACGGTCTGCATCAGCCTATGCCAATTCTATACGTCCGGTACTCCCTCCATTGCGGAGCTGGCCGAACGGGATGACGGCGATACGGCCGTCAAAAGTCCCAGCGGCCAAAGAACCGTCAGCCGCATCCATGCAGTAGATAACCGTCGGAAGACCTTCGATCGTTACGTGTCCGGTGATCACCACCGCCCCGTCTGCTGCATTCAGCAGGGAGAGCGTGCCGTCCAGAAAAGCCACAAGGATCAACTCTTCTTTTCGAGCGTATACGATGGCGCTTGCGTTGGCGGTGGTGGCAAAGCGCCAAATCTCCTGGTCCGCTCCGGCATGTCTCAACCATCTGGAGCGAAGGCTGCCACCTACAGCATCGCCGCTCGCGATCGGTCGGCGGAAGATAAACCCTCTTTTGCCTTTGTTCGGGTCCGGATCGTAATGCCGCCCAGTCATGATTATGCCAGGCCCCAATTCATCCTCGACGTAACAGCCCAGACATTCCATTGCATGGCTGGCGTGACTGCCGTCTGCTCTCAAGACCGGCCAAAGCGGCTCGACAGCGCCGTCTGGCTGGACACGGCAGAGACGCTTGTTCTCATGCGAGGTCTCAGGTCTCCCCTGAAGAATGAAGAGATCGGGCGCTCCATCAATTCCCAGGAAGTGGTTGAAACAATCATAGTGGCCGAGATCCGCGAAGCGCACGTCGCTTGTCTTAGGATCCACAATGACGTCGGCTTTTGCCCCTCCCACCCGATGTCTATCCAGTCGTCCGAGCACCAATCCATCCTTTGAGGAAGCGAAATTATAGCAACCTTCGAAAGTTGCGATTTCCGAAAGGCTGTCGTTGGAAAGCGCCAATAGCCGTGAATGCCGTACCTGCCAGCCCGCAACGTCATATACCCCGATGACGGGAGGCAACGTCCGCAGAATGTCCGCCCCGTATCGTCCGTCTTCCCTGAAGCTGATGACGCCGCCACTCGCAACATCATGGATTTCGAGCAGGCAATCATTGTGAACCGCCACTATCCTGGCATCATCCAGCCAGGCGACGTCCCAGATCGCGCCTCGGCTTGAAAGTTCATCGACTCCAAACCACGCCCTCAGCTGTCTCTCTATCGTCTCGTGCTGATCGGGATCAGGTTTCGCAAACTCGAGCGTGTGCCGGACGATCGTCTGACCGGGGTCAATCTCGACGTCTGCCGTGTCCGCCGCACCGGACTGTCCATAGGGCAGGCTCAGCGGATAAACCCGGTCGAACGGGTCATCCCCCTCTCCCCATTCTTCATTCCAAGGCCGGACCAGAATATCGAGCAGCTTTCCGTCCTCACTGAAGCTGCAGCTTTCGACTTCCGGTACGTCCCTGGCCACCGGCCAGGACCGATCCTCTTGCCAATCCCAAAGAAATAATTCGCCCTCGAATAGGTAGCCGCCGTCATAGCTACCGGCTGCCACGGCAATAACCGGATCGAAAGGATGAAAGCTCACGTCGTTGATGGGCAGATGCAAACGGTCGAAGACGGCGAAAGGGCTTGCTTCACCGCGGTGATGAAGGGCCAGACGCTGACATATCCGCTGCCCCATATAACTCGCCCGGCCAGGAGGGTTTGTGAGCAGAGGAAGGGTACTTGCGATCGCAATCATGCTGCCGTCAGGGCTCGTGAATACCCGGGAAATCGCGCCGCTTCCTCGGACGGTTGGTGAGCAAATGATCAAAAGGCTCAGTCTCCTCGATGCCGCGTGCTACTTCCTTGTCGTCTGAAATGCGGATGGGAGCCTCGTTCAGCTCCAAGCCTTATAACCCCCACTCTTCCAGCGCTCTTTCTATATCGTAGCGGTAGGACGCCATATTCTCCTTCTCACGAATGGTTTCCAGATAGAATTCCACAGCATTCCGCTGAGCCGGCGTAAGCAGGCAAAATTTCTCTGAAGACCCGAGTAAGTGGTGTGCGAACTCGTGTTTATAGTCATCGTCGAGATCGGCAATCAGATATGCGGGCAGATGAAATCGCATTCCTTCCGCATCAAAAAACGACGGGCTGCCGGAGTGATTGTTCAGGGCCTCTATTGTGATTGCGGCCCAATCATTCTTCTCATCATCGGCCCGACATGCGGCACGAACCTCGTCGCTCGAGTAGTCGTCGAGCGCCTGCGCCTCATTGAGACCGACGCCGCCACCCAGGGCGACGCATGCAAATGCGTCTCGTATCGCGGCTTCCGCCTTCTCTATGATATCAGCTGCCGGTTTCATCAGAGCAGGCGCCTGTTCAATGATGCGCCCCTCCGTCTCCTTGCGACGTCGGCCACGCCCCGCCCTCGGTGCGCTCGAACTGGATGCCGCTCAGGATACCTTCCTGCGATGTCGCGGATCGCGCTCGCCGCCGTGCCCTCTTTTCCCAGTGAAACGAGAGGAAAATAATAGCTGTAATCAGCACCAGGCCGGAAATAACACCGGCTGCAATCAAACCTGCCGTCAAGATGATTTCCATATCGGCTCAATCCTCATGATCAGGAAATATCGATTGCTTTAAACCAAGGAAACCGATGGCTTCGCGCATTTGGTCCCAGGATATCGCTATGATAGCGCACTGCAACGATCATCGAGGGAGGATATATGTTCAAATCCGTTTCTGACAGCGCGGCTGCTGCCGACGGGGGATCGCTTGCGTTGTTCGTGGAACGATTGGACGGAGAATTGGAGCAATTCGTTATAAATCGCTCCATCGCTTCGCGTGGGACGCCTGCCTATAACAAAGTGGTCTCCAACCTCCGGTCTCTTTCAGCCGATGATTGCCGGGCGATCGCCGCAGCTCTTGAACCGCTCCTTGCAACAACCCTGTCAGTGCATCCGCTAGCGGATTTCATCAAAACACTTCGGGAACAGCCCTGATTCTAACGCAAACGACGGCTTCCGAGGCCGTGTCACGCAAGCGGCTCGGCTCTTCGATTGAAAGTTTTGAAAAAGCGGCAGGCTGCAAAACTGAAAACCATTGATCACGAGTCAATCGAGCTATAGGGTCGCGTCACAATCCGAAAAGGAACTCAATATGGCGACAGGTACGGTTAAATTTTTCAATGACGACAAGGGGTTTGGCTTCATCACTCCCGAGAGCGGCGGAGCGGATGTGTTCGTTCACGTGTCTGCTCTTCAGCGCGGCGGCTCGCTCCGGGAAGGCGACAAGGTCAGTTACGATGTCGGCCAGGATCGCAAGACCGGAAAGTCGAAAGCTGAAAACGTCGCCGTTCTCTGATCCTATGCAGTAGTGCTTGGGCCGATCTCCAGATTTCCGGCTAAGCTCGCCTCACTTCAGACCTGGAGGACTTGAAGAAGACTTAACGGTTGGAAAGGCATGGATTCCGCGCAATCCAATGCCGCAGACAAGACCGTGCGTGTGCTGGTCGATGTCACTTATGCGCCGGGTTGGGTCATCATCCGTTGCGGTTACGTGTCGTTTTGCATTTAATCGTGAGACTCTGCCTGCAACCATCCGCTACCGAATTCCGGAAATATTCAAAGATGGAGACCGCCGTCTATCTGACCAGTGGCCCTAGCTCCGCCGGAACGTCCACGATGACGTCCGCACCGGTAAGTTCAAGTTCCTCCCGGCTGCCGTATGTTCACGGCGGGACGTCCGTCGTCTTCGGCGCGCACGAACCGGGTGAGCGCCCCGTCCCTGCTCGTCTGCTGCGTCCATCCCTGCCGAACGAGGTAGCGCATGATGGATTGCTTGGTCGCGTCCATGGCGTCACTCCGCGAACGCTGAGAAGGCGGCTTCGAGCCGCTTTCGATTGTCGTCGAGGATGGTCGTCAACGACKACACGTTCAGCAGGTTGCGACGAGGGAAGCTGATCTGCCGCGTCGTGTTCTCACTCTCGATCMGAGGCCCTGTCACGGTCGTGAAGTAGCAGCACTTGCGGAGAAGAAGCGAGTCTTCGGAAAATTCCATCCACTGGTCCTCGTTATCCGGGAGACACATCAAGATCAGGATCGCTGGAACGG
>NZ_JARWLB010000034.1:0-28377 GCF_047445835.1 Rhizobium sp. BR 317
GCAATATTGGATCGCCTGCTTCACCACTCGACAGTGATCACCATTCGGGGCGATAGCTACCGACTTCGCGAAAAGCGCCGCTCCGGCCTTCTGCAGAAGGCCGGAGCGGCGCTTGAAACCAACGAAACTGCAAACCAATGAGGGGGTCAGTTCTTCAATTCGGCAGAGGGGTCAATTCCTCGATTCGCTTGACACGCCTTTCCCATGCACTCGAACGAGGCCTGCGTGCCAATCGATGTCATCCAAAGATAGTAAGGCAACCTCGTTCGCGCGAAGACCGAGCCGGTCAGCAGTAGCGGAGGGAAGCAATCGCCTGCGTGGCGCGAGCCTGATGGCGCATCAGCATGCCGAAAAGGTCTCGCGGCTCGTCGGGATTTGCGAGCAGGTCGAGGTTCTGGAAGACGAGTTCACCGATCGCAACGTTGGACGGTTGGTCGCGCATGGCAGGGCGCCTTATGAGAACGACGTCACGAACCGTCCGAGCTATTATGTGACGTTGGAGACGATTGGCGGAAAAGAGCACACCACCTGGGGTGTGGATCTTGAGCGTGCCATGTCTGAGGCTAAGCCCGAGATCGGTGACACGATTGGGCTCAGGCCTACTGGGTCGGAGACGGTGCGATTGCCAGACGGACAAATGGTCGAGCGCAATGCCTGGACGATTCACCGCGGTGACGATCTTGCATTCCGTCAATTAGAGGAGCGGCTCAGCCGAACGGGTCTGAAGGAGACGACGCTCGACTATGTCAGGGGCTTTGCCGCGCGGCGGGGGATCGCCGAGCAATTCGGGGTTCGCAGCGAGATCGAGCTACCTGATGAGAACGAGGGGCCGCGACAATCCAGTTTTGACATCGACAGGTCCGCGCCGCTGCTGCCGGCGATCACAAGATACGATCGCAGTATCGAAGATGTTGCTCGCGAGAAGGCGATGTCGACGTTCGATCGCGCTTGGGAGGCTATCGAAGCTGTCGCGAAACAGACGTTCATCGACGCCGATGCGGTCCTTGATAGATTGCGCAGCGCCATTATCGATCAGAACGCCGACGGCAGGGTTCTGGCGAAAGCGCTAGGCAGCGAGCCGGAGCGGTTCGGGAACTTGCTTGGTAAAGCCGGCGGGTTCGGGGACAATAAAGAGCGCAAGCAAGCCCGACACTATGCGAGGTCCGTTGCCGCGCACACAGAGTCCGTTGCGGTGACCTGGCAGCGTCGTTTTGGCGAGGAGCTCAGTGCCGAACGATGGCAGCGTGAAAAGCGCGATGTCATCGAGGTTCCGGGACTGACGCCCCGTAGCGCCGAGATTCTTGCCAAGGTCAACCAGATGGCCTTAGCCGAGCGCAGCGGGTGGATAAACGAGCTGTGGTCGACGTTGGAGGGCCGGCAAGCGCTTGATGAGGCCAAGGCGATCGATGCTGCCTTGCGTCAGCGGTTCGGATCTGCAGATCCGCGTAAGTTTGGGGCTGAGCTCGAGCGCGATGGGTCCCTCGGATCACGGGTGGAGGCGGTCAAAAAGATTTCGCAGACAGTCGACCGCGTGCGTCGTGCGGAGTTGTCGCGTGATCATGTGCTCAAGCGGGATATTTCGCTCAAAAGAGGGCTCGATCGGTAAGGGCTGTTGCAAACTCTCACTGTTAAAAAGCTCGGCTCCTCAGAGCCAAGGAATTTGCGCCTGCCTTTACCTTCAGTTTTGAAAACTGCCGTCCGATCGACAGGGGTGCAAAGTGTTTGAGGTTATCGGACCATGACCTTGCGCAGCACTGGTGGCCTTCACTACCGGGGTGATCTGGGGGCATGTGTCTCGACCTGTGTGGCTTGCGGAGTCGGGTCAAAGTACGATGGTGATATCGACGCGGGCGGCGAAACCTACAATCTGCCGCATCTCCTCAACATTCGAATAGATCGAGATCTTGCTAACTTCTGTCAAATTCGATTGCGACACCCGATCCCCGAACAGCAGCAGCGCCTGTTGTGGATCGCAACGCTTTGATGTCCAAATAAGGCCGTCAATGTCCGGCCTATTTTGATGGATCGCCAGTGCCCACTGGGCGGTGATCGCATACGAAGCAGCCGTCGTGTCTACAAGGTCAGCTCGTCCGATGCGCCATTTGGCGAGGTCCGGAGTGAAGAGCGGCACCAGAATGATGTCTCGCTTGAGTTGTACGACCGAATGGGCGAGCGGTTTGATGTTGTCGGCGCCGACGGTCTTGTGGGATTCCTCGATCGGTACATCGTGAAAAATAGTCTCGTGGACGGTACATTCAAAATCCGTGGCGAGATATTGCGTTGGAATCGGATGGCCGCCGAGAAGCAGGGGCGCGAAACGACTCGGTCGTCCCATTCCAGGGTTGAACGCACAGCTGTCGAAGCGCTGGTCGTGGACGCGATGAAACTTTGTTCCCGCCTTGATCTCATGTGAGTTCGAGGCGGGAAACTGGGAAGGCGGCGGAGAAATCATCCGATGATGTCTTCTGCCTCGCGTGCCGCTGCCTGGGTTACCGCATTGCCGTTTGCGAGAACGTCCACAGGCCGCTTGCCATCGAGCCAGCCATTCGGCGAGGTAAACCAAAAGGCGAGCTGCCAGCCGGATTTTTTTTCACCGAGCCTGGTGAGGACCTGTCCGATTGTTTCGATAGGCTGCCCATCATCGAACTGGAAGGCGGGAAAATATTCGGAGCCACCGTGTTTGACGGAAAACACCTTGCCTTTTGTCTTCCACCGCGAAGCGGTCATGCTCTTGTTTTTTGATCCGTGTCCGGCGATGTCGGCAAGCTCCTTGCTGGTGAAGCTCGGCCAGTTTTCCAAAAAGCGCGCTCTTGCCTTGGCATTGCTGTCGTAAAGGAGCCGTTCGGCCTCGGCACTCGGAGGGGCACGCATATAAACGGACACCAGCGCGTCGATCGCTTCGTCGGTCAGCTTGCTTTGCCGGGCCTCCACAATGGCGGGGACGTGCTCGACGATATCACGTATGGTATCCCGAACGGCTCGGTTGGGCGTCTCAACCAACACGACCATCATGTCATCGATGCCGGCACCTGGTTTGGCGTGCATGGCATTTGCCATTGCCTTGCGTAGCTTCGATGTAAAAGCGGATATATGAAATCCGCTTTTGCGGCTGACGACGGTTTTGTCGGCCACGGATCCTTTCTTATCGGCCACGGAACCCATCTCCGTCTGCAACGCGTGCGCAAATTCGGCGCCGTCATAGACACGAAGGCCGTCGGAGGTAGCCATTCATTTACTCCAGAATATTCAGGTTATCTCGTGATGCATAACCTATATCACCCGAGCACGTTTTTCAAGGATGGCGAATTAGATCGAGTGTGAGGCGGCTTAGCTGGCCGTTCGGTGATGCATGCCCCACTCCGGACTTCGCGAGCTCGTTCATGGTGATCATGCAGACGCTGTCGCGCGGGTTCGCGATCGAGGTGGTCGACATCTTCGCCCCGTCGCAGTTGACCGCGGCGTTGAAGTTCTACTAGCTCGGGGCCTTCCTCGTCGCAGTCGTGATCTACTGGTGATCGCCTTTGCCGTAACCCAGATCGCCGATAGGACGGAGCGAGCCCTAAGGGTACGCCCCAAGGGGCGGCTCGCTAGGCTCGAATGAGGTGCTGCGGCCGTCAGAAATCTGTATTCCCTCAGCGCTCCTCTGGAGGTTTGTGGTGCCGGAACTGCAACAACAAGAGCAGATCGTAGGCGATCTTCAATGTTCCGCAGATGAGGAGCGGCCAAGCGCGGTACGATGCGGCGAACAGCACCCCTGCCAGCGCCGGGCTGGCGGCCGCGGCAAGGCTGCGCGGCACGGAGGTGAAACTTGCGGCCGCGGCCCGCTCCGCCTCCGTCACCACCGCCATCACGTAGGAAGATCGCGTMGGCACGTCCATCTGCGAAAGCGCGGCGCGGATTGTCAGCAGTAGCAGGACCTGTCGGCTCGAAGCTGGGATTTTGGCCACGTTGAAAGAACGTTGTGGGAATATGGCTGCGGTGATTGACGGTTGAATTCGTGAGGAATGACGGTCTGCTCCGAATTCTGGAGTAGATTGATGGGTTTGAGTCTTTCGAATGAGGATTTGATCGGGCGCTGGAGCCTGAGCTTTTCCGATATGGAATTTGTGAACGGCAAGCCGGCCCCGGCGCGACTGGGATTGGCGGTTCAGCTTAAGTTCTTCGCCGCGCACGCCTTCTTTTTACAGGACCATGCCTCGTTCCCGCCGACAGCGTTTCCTGGCTGGCCAAGCAGCTTGGTGTCGAAGCTGACGCCGTGACMCAGTATGATTTCTCCGGCCGGACTGCGCGCCGGCATTGTGCCGAGATTTTGCAGCATCTCGGCTTTCGACGCTTGAAGCCGTCCGATCGGGAAGAGCTGACGTTGTGGATCGCTGGCGAATTGTGCCCGACCGGGCAATCGGTTGGCACCATGCTCGAGCAGGTTTTTCTGTGGTGCCGGAACCGTTGTATATACGGCCCGTCGCACAAGGAATTGGAACGCCTGGTGCGTTCGCAACGGCAGCAGTATCTCGATAGCTGGTTGACCGGGGTGAGCGCTCGCCTCTTTCAGCAGGCACGGTCGCATTGTTGAAGCGTCCATTGCCGATCCGGACGGCCAGACCGGCTTMAACACGATGAGAGCTGATGTCGGCCAGGCGTCGCTTGAAAACATCCTCAGCATAACGGCGAAACTTGCTTTCATTCAGAAACTTGATCTGCCACGGGATATTTTGGCGACGACCGGCAAGACATGGGTGGAACAGATTGTTCGCCGTGTCGCCGGCGAGAAGGCCTGGGAGATGCGGCGGCACGCGCCGGCCAGACAAATCGGCCTCTACGCGATTTATCTTTCGTCACGGCAAGCGCAGCTCACGGACGTGATGGTCGATCTGCTAATCGAGACGGTTCACAAGATCGCAACGCGCGCGAAACGCAAGGTGGTGGGCGATGTCGCGAAGGACATCGAGCGGGTCTATGGCAAGGAAAGATTGCTTGTCGAGATTGCCGTTGCCTCGATTGACGAACCGGCGGGGCGCGTCTGCGATGTCATCCTCCCATCGCCGGCAACGACAGGCTGGCGGCGATCGTCAAGGAAAGCCAGGCGAAAGGGGCTCTCGAGCGGCGCATATATAAGGTGATGCGCTCGTCCTGGGCCAATCATTACCGGCGCATGCTGCCCAGCCTGCTTTCGGTTCTGGAATTCCGGTCGAACAACACCGTGTGGCGCCCGGTTCTGGCGGCGCTGGATTGGATCAGGAGCAAGGTGGATGACGGCTGCCGGATTGTGCCGATGGAGGATGTGCCGAACGACGAGGTTATTCCGGCCAGATGGCGGAGTTCGGTCATCGATGACGATGGCCGTGTGAACCGGATCAGCTATGAGCTTTGCGTTCTCACCCAGTTGCGTGACCGCATCCGCTCCAAGGAGGTTTGGGTTGTCGGCGCGGATCGCTATCGCAATCCTGACGACGATCTTCCCAAGGACTTCGAAATCCGGCGTGACGCCTATTACACGGGCCTGAACCTGACCCCGGACGCGCAAGCGTTCACGACCGGCATCCGCCGGGAGCTTGAGCATGAGTTGCTGCTTCTGAACGAAACGATCCCGCGAAACGACAAGGTCCGGCTGCTATGGCGCGGCGAAAACCGCATCTCGATCACACCGTTCAAGCCTCTGCCGGAACCGAAGAGGCTGGAAGCGATCAAGGGCGAGATCGGTCAGCGCTGGCCGATGACGGGACTGCTCGACGTGCTGAAGGAAGCCGCCCTCGACACCGGTCTGCTGGAGGCCTTCGAAACATCGGCGTCGAGACTTGCCCTGTCGCGCGAGGCGCTGGATCGGCGGCTTCTGTTGTGCCTTTATGGTCTCGGCACGAATGCCGGGCTCAAGCGGGTCGCCGGCGCGACTGCGGATGTCAGCTACGAGGAGTTGCTGCATGTTCACCGCCGCTTCATCCATGCGCCGGCTCTGAGGGAGGCCTGCGCACGGGTGGCGAGCGCGACGCTGGCGAGCCGCAATGCCGCTGTCTGGGGAGACGCGGGGACGGCCTGCGCGTCCGATTCGACAAAGTTCGGCGCGTGGGACCGGAACCTTATGACGGAATGGCATGCCCGTTACGGCGGGCGCGGTGTGATGATCTACTGGCATGTCGAAAAACGCGCGACCTGCGTCTATTCGCAATTGAAACGGTGCTCATCCTCGGAGGTCGCCTCCATGATCGAGGGCGTGCTGCGTCATTGCACAGATATGGAAATCCAGCGCCAGTATGTCGACAGTCATGGTCAGAGCGCCGTMGGTTTCGCATTTTGCCACCTTCTCGGCTTTGAACTCGCCCCACGCCTGAAGGCGATTGCCCGCCAGAAGCTGGCCATCCCGGATGCGGCGATGCGCACAAGGCTGCCGAATCTGCTGCCAGTCCTTTCCGGCACGATCAACTGGGACGAGATTGAGCAGCAATATGACGAGATGGTCAAATATACGGCCGCCATGCAGACGAGAACGGCGGACCCGGAGGCGATTTTGCGCCGGTTTGCCCGTGCCGAAATAATGCACCCGACCTACAAGGCGCTGAGCGAGCTCGGCCGCGCGGTCAAGACGATATTCCTGTGCCGCTGTCTTCGCCAGGAATCGTTCCGTCGAGAAATCCACGAGGGGCTGAATGTCGTCGAGAACTGGAACAGCGCCAACGGCTTTGTCTTCTTCGGCAAGGGCGGCGAGATCGCCACCAATCGGATCGATCAGCAAGAGATCTCTGCCCTGGCTTTGCATCTGCTGCAAGCGTCGCTGGTTTATGTAAACACACGCATGCTTCAGACCGTGCTGGTGGAACCGAAATGGGCTGATCGGATGGCGCCGGAAGACTATCGCGGCTTCACGCCTCTGATCTACAGTCACGTCAATCCTTATGGCCGCTTCGATCTCGACTTGAATAGTCGGATCGATTTTGATCGGCTGGCGGCATAATTCTTGGAGACGATAGTGGTTAAAACTGCTGAAGCATGCCTGAATGTTCTCTACCAACATGGGTTGTCGTCGGCGCAGTTCCAGTTCTGTTTCGAGAGAGCAAAGCATGATCTCCTGGCCGATGACATGGCCTGCGACGCCATCGTTGCGGAGGTTATGCAGTCCATCGACGATCATCCGGATGCGGCAACCTTGTTGGGATTGTTGCTGGATGAGGCCCGAATGGGCGTCGAGAACGATAGCCCATATGGAAAGGCTTTCCTGGAAAATGCAGAGAAGGCGATCAACACTCACATTGCTGCCGGTACTGGCGAGCCACTTCATCGTTTGAAAATCGCTGGCTTGTATCGGCGTGCCGGTCTGCCCGTACCGGACATACTGATGCTCGACCCGGTTGGGGAAAATCCCGCCGACGAGATCCCGATGCCGGATCTTGATGGTGCGCTTGCCGTTTTAGCGGCAGAAGTTGAAGCTGAAGGCGGCGGCGCGTATGAGTTCTTCAGTGGCTTGGATGAAATGTCGGCAGGAATGCCCGAGGAGGTCAAAGCCGCGTTTGTCCGTCATCTGTTGAGGCTCGACAATCCCTTTCTGGAGCGCTGTGCGCTCTATTGGCTGGTGTCCGGCGCATCATTGACGCGAGAGGCCGTGGCTGCCGCCCTGCGCGAAAGGCTCATGCGCGGGAAGCTGGAGCCTGAAACTTTATCCTATTTGCCGATCATTCGCGGCTGGTTGCCGGCGACTGCCGCCCGGGTGGCTATTGATGACATTGGCAAGCTGGCTCGGCGACAAGGTCTTGCCGATGTTTCCAATCAAAACAGGGCGGAGCTGATAGTCAGCGACATCATGGCGACCACCGCTGACGGTGTCGGAGCGCAAGGCCTGACTATTGTCGGAAAACTGCAAGCCCGAACATTTGTCGCGATGATCCTGTTAAAGATCGGATACGGCATCAAAGATGCCTTTGTCATTCGTTGCCGTTCAAAGCGCGAAGCAACCAACATCGTCTCTTATGCCCGCCAGGAAGCAAACGGCGTCCGAATAGATCGAATGACTGCCGAGCTGCTGCTGGAAGCGGCTCTGGCGGATGGGATGGAAAACGGCCATCCACCAGCGCCAGGCTTCATTGACGTCATGGAGGCTTGCAGCTTGAGCCAATTGCGGCCCCAGGAAAGGGATCTGCAGGCTTTGCTGGATTACGTAGATCCGCAAAAGGAAATCCAGAATGCGACAGCGGCAGAGCTGGATCGGATGCTCCGCAACGAGCCTGCACTGGATGCGCTCGTCCCGTTCACCGACAGCTGGTTTGAAGACACAGGAGAAACACGCAGCATCATCCAAGGATCTCGGTCGGCAAGGACTGTTGAAAAAAGAATCTGGGCCTTTCTCGAAGGCCGGCGAGACATTTGGGCGAGACGATTTCTGCAAACCGCGATCATTCTTAAATCGGCGAAGAAGGAGCGGATGTCAAAAGCACTGGTAGCCGCGGCCTTCGCGCTGATGCACAAGCATCCTCTACAAGACATCCCGCTCGTGGAAGATATCGTTATGACCACACTGGACGCGGGCGGCGGATCTCCGTGGTGAGAATTTTGCGTATACCCATCATGAACGCGGCGCGAGCGGCAGGCTGAGGGTATCGCCGCTGCCAGGAAACGTGGCATCTACAAAGGTCGCCCACCGAAGATTGACCGCGCAGAAATCCTGCTTCGCCTCCAAAAGGGTCAGGGACCCAGCAAGATCGCCCGCGATCTCGGCATATCGCGTGGCACGGTCTATCAGGTACGCAACAGTGCTTCCGAATGAGCAAGGCCAACCGCATCACCCGTTTGACATCCGCCGCCTGCGAGCAGATTCAGGCCCGCATGCTTGAGGCTTGCAGACAGATCACCTCAGATCACGGATTGGTCATCGAAAGTGCCGGGTGGCGTGGCCTGGACGCGCCAGACGGTAAGCCTCTCAATCTGGTTAAGGAGATGTTCGCCTTGCTGGCCGAACAATACGGCCTGGAGGCTGCTGACTTCGAACGCGAGTTCATCACTAGCGGTGAGCGCTTCCGCATCACCGGCATTGATCCTCGAAGGCCCAAATACCCTATCTCCGTAGAGCGTATTCCCGATCGCCGCGGCTTCAAGTTCACCGCCGACAATGTTGCCATGCTGCTTAAAGCACAGGTTAAACCCTGACGTTCACCAATCGTTCTTCAACTTGGCCAAAATCCCAGCTTCGAGCCGACAGGGCCTTCCACGAGCCCTGCAAGCCTTGTTGCTGTGTGATGCTGACGCTTTGGGCCAAAAAGATTGCATAGTCCATCGAAGGGAACCAACGCCAGAGGCGAACAAAGACGATAAGCGTTAGCAGGTACTTAGCTATTCGCGCAGGTGGTTTCCAGTTCGATTCCGTTCAAGGCGAAGCCATTCGTGCTCTTTACTCAGACAGCTTCTTGGACCCATGAAAAGTACCGAGCCTACAAGCCGAAGATGCTTTGCCCGTTACGATCTTGCCTTGGATGGACTGATCCTGAAGGCTTCAGTTAACCAGCGGTGCCGACACTGGGTTGCGTTCAGGGTTAATGCCGAAGTTGGCTCGGCGGCGGAAACAACCCAACTGTCATTAACAGTGAGCGCGAAATTCAGAACGTTGGCCCGTGGGCCTGGCCACGCCTTCGTTTTCGTCGGTATGCCCGCCGACAACAGCAACAAGTCTATCGGCGTGTGAACCACATTGAGCAAAACACCACCCAATTGGAAAGTGACGCCTGTAACCAGTGCTGGAAGGACGACGGCGTTACTCAATTGGTTTGGTGTGGGGGATTCGAGGTTCAAACTAGGGCAGCCAGCGATAAGAGAAGTGCGGGAACCATCACCACTAGCCCCACCTTCAGAAACGAGCTCGCGCTGACACTAAAGCCCTCCCGGCGAAGCGCAGAGAGCCACAGTATCGTCGCAAGCGAACCTGTCACAGAAAGGTTGGGGCCGAGATCGACGCCAATGAGGACCGCGCCTGCTACACGATTCGAAACCTGCGCGGTTTGAACGGCGCTCCCCGCGAACAGCCCGGCGGGCAGGTTGTTGACGAGGTTTGAGACAAACGCGACGCCGATACCGGCGATTGCGATTGCCCGCGCCTCGGACTGCACGCTAATCGTCCTCAATTCATTGGCAAGCATTGCGGTCATGCCAGTATGATTGATGGCATCGACGATAACGAACAAGCCGGCCACCAGCGGCAGCACGCTCCAGCTCACACCTCGGATAATGCCGATCGGATGTTGCCGGATGATTGTCATAACGAGCAAGGTCGTCAGGACTCCGGCGACAAAGGTGGGCAAGCCGAGGTMGAGATGCATCGCCGATGCCGAGAGGAGCAAGATCGCGGTCAAGATCAGGCCGCCTCCCGCCAGTTTGGCGGATAGGGTCAGTGGCGGGCGATCGACGTGCGGAGCAATCGTGTCACCGGCCAAGGCACGTCTCTGGGACCAGTAAAGCGCCACGAACGTCACGACGATCGACACGACAGAAGGCACCAGGAATATGCCCATCCAACGGGACAGCGGCGGCATTTCTCCGCCCGCGAAGATCACCAGATTGGCAGGATTGGAAATAGGCAGCACAAAGCTTGCGGCATTGGCGATGAATGCGCAGATCAGAAGATAAGGGAGTGGATCCTTTACGTTGGCCGCACGACATGCGGCGTAGACGGCTGGCGTCAGGACAACGGCTGTCGCGTCGTTTGAAAGCAATGCGGTCACGATGATGCCAACGACATAGACAAGCACGAACAGTCGTCGCGAAGATCCCTTGGCGTATGAGGTGGCGATAGCGGCGATCCAGTCGAATAGACCTTCCCGCCGAGCGAGTTCCGACAGCAGCATCATGCCGATTAGAAAGAGATAGACGTCGAAGCCCTTGGTGATCCCTGACCAGACTTCGTCGGGTGGTATGATGCCGAGGATGAGGATCAGCGTTGCCCCGGCGACAGCCCAGACGGCTTCGGGCAGTCGAAAGGG
The DNA here is from genome assembly GCF_047445835.1 of Rhizobium sp. BR 317. NCBI lineage: Bacteria > Pseudomonadati > Pseudomonadota > Alphaproteobacteria > Hyphomicrobiales > Rhizobiaceae > Rhizobium > Rhizobium sp. BR 317. The sequence continues at coordinate 10,953 of NZ_JARWLB010000034.1, forward strand.
ACGGGTGACCACCCCAGCGGCTGTGGCTGCGGCGATGGCTGAGGTATAGAGCGGTGTATTCATGCTTTGCCTCGGATATGAAACTGCTGATCGACGTCCTGGTCCGCGGATCGAGCTCTCATCTGCCCAGCGGCCCCGTTGCGAAGCCTGTCGAACAGTAGATAGATGACGGGGGTCGTATAAAGGGTCAGCAACTGGCTGACCAGCAGCCCGCCGACGACGGCATAGCCAAGTGGTTGGCGCAGCTCGGAACCGGTTCCATGCCCGATGGCGAGCGGGAGACCGCCGAGAAGAGCTGCCATCGTCGTCATCAGTATAGGGCGGAAGCGCATCTCGGCCGCTTTGACGATGGCGTCCTCGCTGTACAGGCCTTCGCCTCGCTTTGCCTGGATCGCGAAATCGACAAGCATGATGCCGTTCTTCGTGACGATGCCGATCAGCAGGATAATGCCGATCATCGCCACGAGACCGAAGTCGAACCCCGCCAACCGCAAGGCCAGCAACGCTCCTAGACCTGCAGAGGGCAGGGTGGATAAGATTGTTAATGGATGAATGAGGCTTTCATAGAGAACGCCGAGAATAATGTAGACTACCACCAGCGACGCCAGGATCAACAACGGCACTGTACCAAGCGAATCCTTGAAGGCCTTGGCGCTTCCGGAGAAACTCGTCTGCAGCGAGACCGGCGGATGCATGTCCGCGACGGCGTTCTCGATTGCCTGTGTCGCCTCCCCAAGTGCCACGTTTGGCGCCAGATTGAACGAGATGGTGACGGCTGGCGACTGGCCCTGATGCGCGATTGAAACCGGAGAGACGCCGTCCGTCGTCCATTTCGCAACGACCGAAAGCGGCACCAAGGTGCCGTTATTTGCGCGGACCGAAAGGCGATCAAGCGTTGCAATGTCGCGCTGGAGATTTGGTAGGACCTCCAGCACGACCCGGAACGTATCCGTCTGCGTTGAGTAGGAGGCGACTTGCCGCTGACCGAAGGCGTCGTAAAGCGTCTCATCGATTGTGGACGGGAGGACGCCGTAGAGCGATGCTGCGGCACGGTCCATCTTGATCGACAGATTGGGGGCTTCGGCCTGCTGATCGCTGCCGACATCGCGCAGCGCCGAGATCCCCTGAAGGCGGTTCGTCATCTTCGTTGCCCAGTCGCCCAACTCCTGGATATCGGCGTCCTGCAGCGTGAACTGATACTGGGTCTTGGCCGGGCGTGCTCCGATGTTGATATCCTGCGCCGACTGCATAAACAGCTTGATGCCTTGCTGGGTGGCCAGTGCTGTGCCCAATCTGTCGATGACCTGTTTGGCACTTGCGTCCCGATCTTCCAACGGTTTCAACGTGATGTTGACGTGACCCTGGTTGAGTGCATTGCCACCATTGCCGCCACCGATGTCCATGAACACGCTATAGACGGCCGGATCCTTCATGATGATCGCGCTGACGCGTTCCTGCAGCTTGGTCATTTCCGTGAAGGAGATGTCGGGCGAGGCTTGGGACAGGCCGGCAATGAAGCCGGTATCCTGCTCGGGGAAAAACCCCTTCGGCGCAACAATGAACAGGTAGGCTGTTGCAACAATTGTGCCGATAAAGACGATGAGCGTCAGAAACCTGTGGCGGATGACGGGCTTAAGGCTGCGGATGTAGAGGGCGGTGAGCCGCTCGAAGAAGGCTTCGCCAACCTGATAAAAGCGTCCACGCTGATGTTTGCCGACTGGAGGAATGAACTTCGACGCCAGCATAGGTGTCAGGGTTAGAGAGACAACTGCGGAAATCACGATCGCGACCGTCAAGGTGATTGCGAACTCGCGAAACAGCCGGCCGACAATGCCACCCATTAGGAGGATCGGGATCAACACGGAGATCAGCGAAAGGCTGATCGAGACGATCGTGAAGCCGATCTCGCGAGCACCCGTGCGTGCTGCCTCGAGCGGCTTGACGCCATCCTCGATGTGCCGGGTTATGTTTTCGAGCATGACGATCGCATCATCGACGACAAAGCCGATGGCGACCACGAGTGCCATCAGCGAGAGATTGTCCAGGCTGAAGCCGAGAACCCACATCGGCGCGAGAGAGCCGGCGAGCGCGATCGGCAAAGTCAGCACCGGAATGATGGTGGCGCGCAGGCTTCGCAGGAACAGGAAGATCACGACGACGACAAGGCCGATCGCCAGCATCAGCGTGAATTGGACATCATCGACCGATGCCCTGATCGTGTTGGTGCGGTCCGTCACCAGATCAAGCTTGATAGACTTCGGCAGGGATGCCTGAAGTGCGGGTAGCTGCTTTTTCACCGCATTGACGACGGCAATGACATTGGCACCCGGTTGGCGGAAGACGTCAAGCGCGATGCCGCGCTCGCCGTCCGTCCAATGCGCCATCTTGTTGTCCTCGGCGCCATCGATTGCCTGACCGATGTCGCGGATGCGAACAGGGCCACCGTTGCGGTAGGCGATGACGGCATCATTCCAATCGGCACTGCTGCCAATCTGGTCGTTCGTATCGATCGGGAAGGTTCGCGTTGGATCATCGATATTTCCCTTCGGTGCGCTGAGGCTGAGGTTGCCGATCGCGGTACGGACGTCCTCCAGAGTGACATCCGCCTGCGCCAACCGGCCGGGATCGACGGCGATGCGGATTGCCGGCTTTTGCCTGCCGCCGATGTTGACGAAGGCGACTCCGGAAACCTGGCGGATCTTCGATGCGACGTTGCGTTCGATATATTCGTCGAGTTCCGGAAGGGTAAGGGTATTCGAACTGGCCGAGAGTTGCATGACCGGAGCGTCGGCGGGATTTGCCTTATGTACCGTCGGCAACGACGTCATGTCCTTCGGCAGTTGGCCGGCTGCTTCGCTGACGGCGGTTTGAACGTCGCTCGCCGCTGTCTGGATATCCTGATCGAGGCCGAACTGCACCGTGATTGATGTCGTCCCCAGCGAACTGTTTGATGTCAATTCGGTAATGCCGCTGACACGCGACAGAGCATCCTCGATCGGCTGCGCAACGCTCGCCGCCATCGTCTCCGGTGACGCGCCGGGAAGGTTCGCGGCAATCTGTATGGTCGGGAAGTCGATCTGGGGCAGAGCCGAGACCGGCATGAACGGATAGCAGATCGCTCCAAGCAGGAAGATGCCACTCATGATCAGACCCGTCGCCACCGGATGCGTGATGAAGAAATCGAAGAGCCCATTGGTCCTTGCCGGGCCGATATCTTGCTCGCTGATCATGGCGTTGCCTTCTCGGCGAGCTCACCCGTCGGCGATCCGGACCAGGCTGTGACCGAAACCTTGACGCCATCGCCGATGCGCGACTGACCGTCCATGACGACCTCATCACCATCATGTATGCCGTCGGTGACGAGCGCCTTTGCGGCCGTGACGAAAGCCGTTTTGACCTCCCTCTTTTCGATTTTGCCCTCAGGCCTGACGACATAAGCGTAGAGGCCGTCGCTGCCTCGGCCGAGCGCCTTATCCGGAACGACGATGCCGGTCCGTTTTTCCACTGTCAGCGTCGTCGCAACCGGGAGGCCCGGCCAGAGAGTGCCAGCCTTATTGTCGAAGATTGCCTTGAGGTGGATGGAGCCGTTTGAAACGTCGACGGCATTGTCCAGGGTGGTCAGTTTCCCCTTGGCAAGGATGTGGCTGCCGTCCGTGCTTGTCAGCGTAACCTCGGCGACACCCTGGTTAAGCGCATCCCTGATTTCACCAAACTTGTCACCCGGTGCTACGAAGGAGACGGCGATAGGATCCATCTGCGTGATGGTCACGATCCCGTTGGTCGAACTCGCGCTGACAACACTTCCAACATTGACCTGCTTGAACCCGGTGCGCCCGGAGAGGGGCGCGGTGACCGTTGCAAATCCGAGTTGGGTCTCCGCGCTCTCGATAATAGCGTCGTCGTACCGCACCGCAGCCGCATATTGCTCGCTGGAGGCGGTCTTCTTTTCGAGCATCGAGGTGGAGGCGATGCCTTTTTCGGCGAGTGCCGCATAGCGCTGCGCGTCTGTCCGCGCGCTGTTCAACTGCGCTTCGTCTTGAGCCTTTTTCGCCTTGGCGGAGGCCAGCGCCGACAGGAGCTCACGGTCGTCCAGCTTGAGGAGGACTGCTCCCTTCTCCACCATCTGTCCCTCGGCAAAGGGCATGTCGACGACTTGGCCATCGATACGCGGACGAACGGTGACGGACTGAAGAGGCGCGACGGTGCCTATGCCGTTGATAACCCGGTCGATCGTCTCGGTTTGCGCCTTGATGGCGGTCACTGGAACGGGAGGAGCGTCTCCCGCCGACAAGGGACTGGCATGGATGGCGACAACGCTTATCAACGCAACGCCGCACACGCTTTTGCCGGAGGTGGCAAGCCGTTGAACCAAAGGACTTATCATACCTGCCACTCCCTGAAGGTCGACTGATCGCGCCGACGAGGTTGGTTCAACGGCACTCTCAAGTCGCACCAGCCAGCTAATTACTGCACGATTACGGTCTCAATCGTTTGAGGAAGTCCTCAATCGGTCCGCCATGCGGAGGCCGGCGGGGCGGGGAACGAAGCACATCGGTCTTGCCGTCCTGATGGACGATGTAGCTCGCATGCAGAAAACCATGGTCGAAGCGACCCTGAACACTGACCGCCTCGGCGACGCTGACAAGCTTGCCGTCGTCMCCCGCCGGTCCCGTTTCGATCAATGCCCGGCCGCTGTCGTCTTGAACGATGAACTTGTTGCCATAGATCTCGGCGACCTTTCCCTTGATGGTCACCACGCCCCAGTCGTCCTTCAGGCTCGAGATGGACACGGGAGACAAAGGTGCCAATTCGACACTTGGGCGGATGAATCTCATTGCCGCTGCACCGCCCGCCGCTCCGATGGCGAGGACCGTCACGGCTGCAATGCCGAAGGCGGCAAGGTGAGCGGCTGGCCGGCGCCTCAGCCCTTTGCCCCCGCCTCTCTCCGGCAATGTTTGGGGCGCTTCGTTTTCGATAGACATGATATTGTCTCCCGTTCGTTTGACTGGAGGACAATAACCGGCATGTGCTCGATCCACGCTGAATGTTGCGGTTCAGTTTCAGTTAAGCAACGTCGCCCTAGTTCATTGGGAGCAACCGGTCACAAGCGAGTGTGCGATGCGGGTCCTCCTAGTCGAAGATGATGCCGATCTTTCCAACCGCATTGCGGCGAGCCTGCGGGCGGAAAACTTCGTGGTGGACATCGCCAGGAACGGAGAAGACGCCGAACACGCCGGCCTGACCGAGATCTTCGATGTCGCCGTGTTGGACCTCGGCTTACCTAAAATCGACGGAGTGACGGTGCTCAAGTCCTGGCGGAGCGCGGAGCGGACGCTTCCGGTGCTCGTTCTCACTGCGCGAGATGGCTGGCCTGACAAGGTCGCCGCCTTCAAGGCGGGAGCTGACGATTTTCTGACGAAGCCATTCAAAATCGAAGAACTCATTTTACGCCTTCGTGCTCTGGTGCGGCGGGCGACAGGTCATGCCGCCTCGGTGATCACCTGCGGAGATCTTTCGTTCGACGCGCAACTCGGAACATTCGAGCTCGCGGGACTTCCGCTGAGGCTGACGGCGTTCGAATGGCGGGTCCTCTCCTGCCTGATCTTGCGCAAGGATGTCATCGTGGATAGGCGCGAACTTATCGAGCGGGTCTACGAGGGAGACACGGACGTGGATTCCAATTCGATTGAGGTGATCATCGCCAGGCTGAGGCGAAAGATTGGTGCCGAGAGGATCGGGACGGAGAGGGGACGCGGCTACATGCTGAGGACCGGCCAGTGAAGCTACAATTGCCGTCACCGCGCAGAACGATTGCCGGCCGCCTGATCGCGTTTTCGATGATCTACGCAGTGGCGGCATTGGTCGTTGCCGCTTTTGTCCTCTGGTTCATCGTTGCGACTGTGGTCAGGCAACAGGTCGATCAGCGGCTCGATCTGCAAATCGACGCTGTTCGCAGCGCTCTGAGATTCAATCCGGACGGCACGCTTGCTCTTTCAGGCAATCCCGATGGCCCTCCCTTTGATCGTATCGGCTCCGGGTGGTACTGGCAGGTCACCGCCGACGGCCGCCATTTATCCTCAAGATCACTCGATGGAGGCAGCATTGCCAGTCCGCCGCGAGCGCTTGACTGGAAGCGGCTTCTTAAAGGGAGCCCGCAGCCGGCGGACGGGCCTGGAGACAAGGGCGAGGCACTCCACTTTCGTGTGGCGCAGACCTTCGTGGGTGGAAAGGCAGTCGAAATCCTCGCGACCGCCCCTAACGTCGCGCTGGCGGCTCCCGCTGCAAGAGCGCTCGCACTTCTGGTGCCGGCGATGCTGGCTCTTGGGGCCATTCTCGGCGTCGGGATTTTGTTTCAGGTCCGATTCGGCCTCTTGCCGCTGCGTGCGTTGTCCGGACAGATTGCAGAAATTTCGTCAGGGCGGCTCCGTGAACTGCCGCAAACCGAAGTCGATGAGCTTCGCCCCGTCATTGGGGAAATCAATCGTCTGGTCGAGCACAATCGCAAGCGGCTTGCCGAGACCCGGCTCCAGTTTGCCAATCTGGCGCATGGACTGAAAACGCCGGTCGCGAGCCTTTATCTCGCGCTCGATGGCAAAAACGACCCGACCGGCGAGGCGCGACACCTTGTTGGTCGAATTGATCGAAGGATTCGACACCATTTGGGAAGGGCGAGGGCTGGAGTTTCGGAGGCGGGATTGGCTTCGTCGACAGATCTTCGGTCGCGCGTGGACGACATAGTGCAGATGATGTCGAAGCTTTATGCAGAGCGACGCCTTAGTGTCGTTACAACCGTCGGTTCCGATCTCCGCATAAGCTGTTCGGCGGAGGATACTGACGAGGTTCTCGGTGGGATCATCGACAACGCGTTCAAATGGGCGGCAAGCTCAGTTCGAATAACAAGCACCGCCGAAGGCGCTATGGTGCTGATCTCAATAGAGGACGACGGGCCAGGTATTGAGCAAAGCCGGATCGCCGAAGCGATGAAACCGGGCGTCAGGCTTGACGAGACCGTTGCGGGTGACGGCTTCGGGTTGTCGATCGCCAAAGAGGTCGCCGAGCTTTACGGCGGGTACGTCAAATTGCAAGCCAGGCCAGAAAACGGACTTATTGCCGTCGTGGCGTTACCAGATGCACATGCGCGCGATTTTGCGCGGTCTTCGTGAGGGCGCTTATCCTAGCCAACGCTCCCGGGTACTTGGATTCGAACCTCACCAAAAGCAAGGCAGTGCCAACTCCGATGGTTCCAGACACAGGCAGAGCCAAATGCTGAGTCTGTTTTAGCTCTGGCGGTTTTCCCAGAGTGTTGTTTGTCGCAAACGTCGGTCGACCCATCCCGAGGATGTGGCCACCGAGTGTTCATAGGCGCCGAACAGGGATGCGGGGTTCACAGGTGCTTGGCAGCCGTTCGTCACAATCTGCCGTCCTCTTTTTCGCCCGAGAGCATGACCAACATTCGGCTGAAAGGGTTCCAAAGCCGCAATGAGTTCGATCAATACATCGCCGAACTAGAAGAAGACTTCGATGTAGATATTGAGGAGTCTGAAGAACCGGACGAGCTAGAGGCTGCAAGGAAGAGATCGTGTGGCTGCGCAGGGAAGTAGCCGACCTCCGGCAGCGGCTAGCCGTCATCCGCGCACAGACGGAAGGAACAGTTAACAGCGAAAATCCCAATCTGTGGCCTGGAACTGCAACAACATTGGCGGCTATTTTTATGCTGGGGAAGATCGTACAGCATCTTCGGCGGGGCGATCTGCAGTTCGACTATTGCGGACCAAGGTGAGGCTGCGCCGATGCCTTCGGCAGCGTGTCACGGCGCATCTTCAAGGGGAGCCATGAATCCAAGAGTTCACGGCGTCCTCGAACCTGAAAAGGGAGCTCAAACAGCCTGCGCAACTGAGAGCGGCGCGATCTCTTGAGGACGTTCTTTTTTCCCTTTAATGACACTTCGAAGCTCGTGCAAAATTTGCGGCGATTACCGGGCTTCTCAACTCGGATCGCCAATTTATTCTTCCTTTCCGCATTGTTAGCAGCAACGTTGCGGGAGTGCTAATTTTTTTGTTTCCTCCCCTTGAAATMGAAAAATCCCAAAACCAGATCATTTCGCGCAAAAAGCTCGATCGAGGTTTTGCACCCGCCMGGACTGGTCATCCGGTCCGGCCAGGGGAACAACGTTACTATTGATTGTCCATCGGAGGAAAACATGTCGTTCCGACCACTTCACGATCGCATTCTCATCCGCCGGGTCGAATCGGAAGAAAAGACCAAGGGCGGTATCATCATTCCGGACACCGCCAAGGAAAAGCCGCAGGAGGGGGAGGTTATCGCCGTTGGCCCCGGCGCGCGCAGTGATGCCGGCCAGATCCAGGCACTCGATGTCAAGGCCGGCGACCGTATCCTGTTTGGAAAATGGTCGGGCACCGAGATCAAGATCAATGGCGAAGATCTCCTGATTATGAAGGAAAGCGATGTCATGGGCATCATCGAAACCCAGGCCGAGTAGAAGACTGCTTGAGCCATCTACCCGAAATCATCAGTCAGATAGCTGCCTATTGAGGAGTTGAAGAAATGGCTGCGAAAGAAGTCAAATTCCACACCGATGCACGTGAACGCATGCTGCGTGGGGTCGACGTGCTCGCTAATGCCGTGAAGGTTACGCTCGGCCCGAAGGGCCGCAACGTCGTGATTGACAAGTCCTTCGGCGCTCCGCGCATCACCAAGGACGGGGTCACCGTCGCCAAGGAAATCGAGCTCGAAGACAAGTTCGAGAACATGGGCGCGCAGATGCTGCGCGAAGTCGCTTCCAAGACCAACGACATCGCTGGCGATGGCACGACAACCGCGACGGTGCTTGCCCAGGCCATCGTAAAGGAAGGCGCCAAGGCGGTTGCTTCAGGCATGAACCCAATGGATCTGAAGCGGGGCATCGACCTTGCCGTCGAGGCCGTCGTCAAGGAACTGAAGACCAACGCCCGCAAGATATCCAACAATTCCGAGATTGCCCAGGTTGGTACCATTTCTGCCAATGGCGATGCAGAAGTCGGCCGATTTCTTGCCGAGGCGATGGAAAGGGTCGGAAATGAAGGCGTCATTACGGTGGAAGAAGCCAAGACCGCAGACACCGAACTCGAAGTCGTCGAAGGCATGCAGTTCGACCGTGGCTATCTCAGCCCCTACTTCGTGACCAACCCGGACAAGATGCGGGTTGAGTTCGAGGATCCCTATATCCTCATACATGAAAAGAAGCTGTCGAATCTGCAGGCCATGCTGCCCATCCTTGAAGCCGTAGTACAGTCGGGGAAGCCGCTCCTTATCATCGCTGAAGACGTCGAAGGCGAAGCGCTGGCAACGCTCGTCGTCAACAAGCTGCGCGGTGGCCTGAAGATCGCTGCCGTCAAGGCTCCGGGCTTCGGCGATCGCCGCAAGGCGATGCTGGAAGATATAGCCATCCTGGCGGGCGGCACTGTCATCTCCGAAGACCTCGGCATCAAGCTCGAGAATGTGACGTTGAACATGCTTGGCCGGGCAAAGAGGGTTACCATCGAGAAGGAAAACACGACGATTATCGACGGCGTCGGCTCGAAATCTGAGATCGACGCGCGTGTTGCCCAGATCCGGGCCCAGATCGAAGAAACCACCTCCGACTACGACCGCGAAAAACTGCAGGAACGCCTTGCCAAGCTCGCTGGCGGCGTTGCCGTCATCCGCGTCGGTGGCTCGACAGAAGTCGAGGTGAAGGAAAAGAAGGATCGCGTCGACGATGCACTGCATGCGACGCGGGCCGCCGTCGAGGAAGGTATCCTGCCGGGTGGTGGCGTGGCGCTGCTGCGCGCTGTCAATACTCTCGACGGACTAAAGACCGACAATGACGACCAACGCGTTGGCGTTGATATTGTCCGGCGGGCGATCGAGGCGCCGGTTCGCCAAATCGCTGAGAATGCTGGAGCGGAAGGCTCGATCATTGTGGGCAAGCTGCGCGAGAAAAGCGAGTTCTCGTTTGGCTGGAATGCTCAAACTAACCAATATGGCGACCTTTATGCCCAGGGTGTTATCGATCCGGCCAAGGTCGTGCGCACGGCACTTCAGGATGCCGCTTCGGTTGCCGGCCTGCTGGTGACGACCGAGGCCATGATCGCCGAAAAGCCGAAGAAGGAAGTCCTTCCCGCTTTACCTCCGGGCGCCGGAATGGACTTCTGATGCGACCAAAGAGGCCTGCCCTCGGGTGGGCCTCCCCTTCACATGATCAAACTATTCAAGTTCCATCGGTGAAGATCTATGGAGTCAACGATGAGAAAGGAAAGCATTAGCAACTCGATACCGGAGGAAGCCACGGCAGCGATCAGCGCCGCGCATCTGCTTCATCCGGCTAAACATTTCGAACACCCGCGTGATGTGCTTGCGGCCCCTGGCATCGGCAAGCAAGAGAAGCGGGCCATTCTTGCCTCTTGGGCATCCGACATCTTTGCCGTCGAGTCCGCTCCGGCCCTTCGCCTTTATCCCGGGTCGAACAAAGCGGTCTCCTATGATGAGATCATTGAAGCGTTGAAGGCATTGGACGAGGACGGCCAGCGATCTGTAGGCCAGGACCCATCCGGTTCCTTCAATCAACCGCATCGCCGACAACGGCAAACACGCGGGTTTGGCGGCTTTGGCCTATGTAGCTACCGGAAAGGAGACCGTCGCCCACCACCGCTTGAGATATAGGCCGTGCTTGCTGCCGCGCCGCTTTGAGGACGCGGACCTGATTTTTGCCGACGACTCTTTGCTCAATAGCGGAGGTTTTGCCGATGAAGATCGCACAGATAGCGCCGCTCGCTGAAAGTGTTCCGCCCAAGCTCTATGGAGGAACCGAGCGGATTGTCTCCTATCTTGCAGAGGAACTTGCCGCCCAAGGCCACGACGTAACTCTTTTCGCCAGCGGCGATTCAGTGACGGGCGCCAAGCTCGTGGCGTGCTCGGACGTCGCGTTGCGGCTCAACCCGGCCGTCAAGGATAACCTGCCGCATCAGATCGTAATGCTGGACGAAATCCGCCGGCGTGCGCAGGAATTCGATATACTCCACTTCCATATCGATCTCCTACATTTCCCACTGATCCGCGATTTTGCCGACCGTACCATCACTACGCTTCATGGGCGGCTCGATCTTCCGGATTTAAAGCCATTCTATAAAGCTTTTCCCGACATTCCGCTGGTCTCGATCTCCAACGATCAGCGCCGGCCGATGCCGCCGGTCAACTGGTCCGGAACAGTTTATCATGGACTGCCGGTTAATCTGCTGCCCTTTACGGAAAAGCCGAAGGGCAACTATCTCGCGTTCCTCGGACGAATATCGCCCGAGAAGCGGCCGGACCGAGCAATCCAGATTGCTGTGAAAGTCGGCATGCCGCTGAGAATCGCAGCCAAGATCGATGATGCCGACAAGGCCTATTGGGAAACAGTGATCGAACCGATGGTCAGGAGCMATCCGAATGTCGAATTCATCGGCGAGATCAACGAGCATCAGAAAGCCGACTTCCTCGGCAACGCCCGCGCGCTGCTGTTCCCGATCGACTGGCCTGAGCCCTTCGGGCTGGTCATGATCGAGGCCATGGCGTGCGGCACGCCAGTCATCGCCTTCCGCTGTGCGCTGGTCGATAGCGTCGAGGAAGCAGTGGAACACATCGAATGGGTGCTGCGCTTCGATCGCCGCAGGGTTCGGGCTACTTTTGAGAAGCGTTTCACAGCTGAGCGAATGGCTCAGGACTATCTCAGCCTCTATCGACAATTGCCTGGCACCCTGACGAAAGCCGCGCGGCTTCGCCCCATCAAAGGCCAAGCAGTCGATCTACAGATCGTCGCTTAGAAAGGCCTAGGCCTTTAGCGATCGCTTCCGCGGACGGTATTCGACTGCACCCTGAAGAGCGGCTCGCCCTCCCGCGGCGGCGCATGCGCACCATTCGTCCACGCAAGGGTGGGAATACGACACAGGCGTTGGAAGACGTCCGCGTCATTCCTTGAAACCGAATATAATTACGGCGAAAATTAACTTTTTATGGGTAATTCCATTTCTCTTGAAAGCGCAAACCGCTGAATTATATTAGTATTGTTCGATTGCCCAATTGGGATCGACAAGTCCAGGAGACGCCACGTGCTCTTGGCGTCTCCTTGTATCCATGTTGCTTATAAGGAGGATATGGCTATGAGGACAAACCTCGATTTTTCCCCCTTGTTCCGATCGAGTATCGGTTTCGACCGCATGCTAAATGCGCTCGAGGCCGCAAGCCGCACCGAGATGGTCGACAACTGGCCTTCGTATGACATCGTCAAGACAACTGAGGACGATTACCGCATTGCTATGGACGTGGCGGGCTTCTCGCCGGACGAACTGACGATCACCCAGGAGCAGAACATGCTTTTGGTCTCCGGCCAAAAGACAAACGGTGAAGAGGTCCATTACCTGCATCGCGGCATTGCGAGCCGCTCGTTCCAGCGTCGGTTCGAGCTTGCCGACCACGTCAAGATCGTCGGTGCTGGCCTCGCCAACGGTCTGTTGACCGTCGATCTCAAGCGCGAAATCCCTGAAGAGATGAAGCCGCGCGAGATCGAAATAAAGACCAACATCGCTCTGCCGAAGGCGGAGAGCAGACAGATCGAGGCCGAGAAGGCGGCTTAGGCTCCCGATAGCAGAGTAAAAGCGCCGGGCCACGTCCGGCGCCTCCAGGAATTCCCCGAATTGTACAAACAGAAAGGAGAAAACCATKAGTGTTCGTGATCTGATACCCTGGGGCCGCGATAACGGCAACCAGGTTCCAAGTCTCTTCCGCGATGACGACCGTGATCCCTTCCTGTCGCTTCATCGCGAGGTGAACCGTCTTTTCGACGATGCATTCCGAGGCTTCGGTTCCGGCCTGCGATCCGTCGGAAGCGGCTCCGCTTTTGGAGCCGGCTGGCCAAGTGTCGAAATCTCCGACACTGACAAGGAGATCAAGGTGACGGCCGAAGTGCCCGGGCTGGAGGAAAAAGACATCGAGGTCCTGCTCAATGATGGCGTGCTGACGCTGAAGGGCGAAAAACGTTCCGAGAGCGAGGATAACAATCGGCAGTTCTCCGAGCGCTATTATGGCCGGTTCGAGCGCCGCATCCCCCTCGGCGTCGAGGTCAAGGAAGACCAGGTCGATGCGCATTTTAAGAACGGCGTACTGACCGTCAGCTTGCCGAAAAGCGAGAAGGCACAGTCGCAGGTCAAGCGGATCGCTATCAAGAGCTAATCAGTCCGACGCTATGGCGGCCGCGGGTATAAACTGCGGCCGCTCCAGCCAATTTTGCAGTTAGCTTGAGTTCTTCTACGCGATTGTCGAGTCAACTGGACTGTGAAGGCGCTATGCACACGTGGAAGCGCCCGCCGCCCGTAGATGAGTTCGGGCGGCGGGCATGGTCGCCCTTATAAACTGAACGACACGGTGGGCCGACCAACCCGGCCAGGACGCCAAACCAAATAAGCGAAACGTTGTTCCCATCTGATGTTCAACGTGATGGAGCAGTCGCGTGTGCTTGGAAAGAGGAATGAAAGCAAATGTTCGACACGAAGTTTGCCAAAAGCAGCGATGCACCGGCGCGATTCTGCCAATCACCCGGGTTCATCGACGTTCAAAGGCAATGGACGACTTTTCCGGTCCAGGTGAAAAGCAATCATGTCGCGATTGGCGTAGTGTATCAGCAGCGTCTCGTAAAAGGCTGCCAGAATGTGTTCTGCCAATTCGGTGTCTAAGCTCCCCTTGCGAAGTAAGGTAGGTTTCCGCTCCTGCTCCAGCACTTGTTGCTCGCATTCGGCGATATGGTGATCGACCATCTTAAGGTCGGCTTGGGTGAACATCTCCTCCCCTTTCAGCCTAGGCTGAGTGTCGCCGGGAAGTGAAAGCGTAGCCAAAATGCTCTTCTGGAACTCCGTGTAACGATCATGGTTTGGTATCAGGAGGATGCGAAGATGACGCTGCAATGGTGGACCGTGCCCGTGACGATCGAAACGCGCCGGGTTGGTCGATATGTTACCATCAACAGCACCGAAAAAGCAGCCGAATATATGCTCGAGGAATGGCCGGGAAGCCAAAACGAAACGTCATTCCTCGTAGCAAAACAGGCTTTGATCGATGCTCACGAGGGTAAGATTTCAGCACAAGAAACGCGCCGCGCATTCTTAGCCGCGGCGGAAGACGCTCGAATCTTTTTCTTCAACCAATGAGACAAAAACGGCAGGGAAACGGGAGAGGTCCCTGCCGTGCTAAAGAGCTGCTGTTGACGGATGAAAGGGCGGAACGTCAACGCAGCTTGCCGCGCCGTGAGAGTGGCGGCTGGCGAGTAAGGCAATGGACTCGCCACTTGTCAAACATCTACCCGCTTCATTTGCTCCGCCAAAGACGCATCAGAGATCGATTTCCACTATAAGTACTTGTTCGTCAGAAGGTGTTGATGATGCCACTTGTGAGGGAGAACAACCACTGAAGCGACCCGGAGCGCGATGCTCGCGGCCGCAAAAGAGAGCGGTGTGCAGGAAATGGGGAATGAGGTCGTGCAGGGCATCCGTTCGCGACTGTTTTCCCGTCCAATGCGATTTGTCTAGAAGCTGTGCGCCAAGCTTTTAGTTTGACGGTCATCAATTGTGTGAGTTCCTGGCGGCAAGGGCTCGTCTTGTCTGCCGAGCAACTTGTTTGATTGCCTCATATGCACTGCCGTTCCTCCCAGAAGCCCACGAGAAGTCGCAACCGCGTCTGGAGTAAAGCAAGAGCGTTCCCGGTGACCGCGACCATGGCCCGATGCTGGCATCGCCGCTTGACCCTTTGGTTTGCACGCACCTAAAATTGGGTATGAGCGAGTCCGAAATTCCTCTCACAGGCGGCGCAGATTCGAATGTTGTCCGGATAGGCGACACGGTCCGGCGGCGTGGCCGGGCGTGGTCTTCTGCCGTTCTGAATCTACTTCGCCACATTGAACACCAGGGATTTGAGGGAGCGCCCCGTGCGTACGGCTTCGATGATCAAGGACGCGAATGTCTCACTTACATCGAAGGTGAAGTTGGCTTAGGCAAAGGATTCATTCCTGATCAATATGGCCGCTTCGACGTCCGGCTTCCTGATTACGTGTGGAGTGACCGGGCCCTTGTCCATTTAGGGAAATTGCTGCGATCCTACCACGACGCTGCAGCAAGCTTCCTTTGGAATGACCGCAACTGGCGTATTGAACCTCGCGAGCCCGTCGAGACGATCTGTCACAATGATTTGTCACCGTGGAATACCGTCTTCCAAGCCGGGCTTCCTGTAGCGTTTATCGATTGGGACGCTGCAGCACCAGGACCGCGCTCTTGGGACCTTGGTTTCATTGCGTGGCGTTGGGTGCCTTTTTGGCGTGATGGCAAATGCGAAGCGCATGGCTTGCCGAAAGGCGTCCGCGAGAAAGCGCGACGCTTCCAGTTGTTCCTAGACGCCTACGGGATAGAGCCCGACATTGAAATCATGAGGGCAGCAATCGAAAGGGTGCGGCAAATGCAGGAGCACATGCGCAATCTCGCTGCATCCGGCTCTCCATGGGAAATGGAATTGGAACGCCGCGGCGTACTTAATGAAGGAGCGCTCGAAATCGCTTGGATGGAAGAACATGCACGGGAATTGGTGCAGCGATTTAGTGCGTCGTCATAGGTCTGGATCAGACTGCGCGATCAAGCCAACACCCGGCAAGGTGCGAACGACACACCGGTTATAATGGTCTCGGAATCAAATCGCAAACGCCGCCTGAGCACGAGATCGCGATAGGCCCTTGAAGGCTCGGCGAGCAGTTCCAATATCATTTTCAGGCTTATGAGTGGCATGGAAAGGAGGAAGAAAATGCCGCTGAACGATATTCCGTGGGATCGTCCGGTAACGATCCGCCTCCAGTGCGGTTTGGAACGCACCTTCACCGGCGTCTATGATGCGCTGGATTTTCTCGAGAACGAATGGCCATTGCGACATGGAGAGCGCCACAAGCGTGCCATGAAAACCTGTCGCGGTGCACTCAATGGCGCCATTCCGGCGCTGATCGCTCGGGAAGCATTCATGGCCGCTTGCCTTGAAGCGGGAATGGCAACCGTGATGACCACGTCAAAAATGAAGCCGCATACTTACCCAGCCGCAGCCAAACGGATCAGTGCGATTTAATGTGGCATCTTAGGTCCCGCTCGGCTCGATGCGGGACCTGTGCTCTAGTTCCTCCCAGATTTTCCCTGGCGACAGTATAGGCTCCGCCGTTGGTTGGATAAGCCGCGAGTCTCTGCCGATAGGAAAAGTATAGGATGACAAGAACGGCGATGATAGGCAAAACCAAGCGTGCCGAGCGGTATCAAGATAGTCAGAGCCGCTTCGGGGCCGCAAGAACATGAACCAAGGCCATCCAGACCCAGCGCCGGCACTGCCTCTATCCAGCCGATCTTCTTGTCTTCATGCTCGCGATTGGCGAGCCGGCGGCCGAACAATAGGGTGAAAAGGGGCAAGACGGACTCCTGGTCGAGCAAACAGGAGCCTAACCATGGTGAAGTCTGCAAGTTCCGGCTCGGATGGGCGCGAGTCTTATGGGAAACAGATTTGCCTGCGAATGTTCTGGTTTCTTTTGCCAAATTGCCTCAATGATGCAGGAGGACTTTGAGGCCGCGGTTTTACGTCGCGGCAGTTGATCCCTTTACTCCGGTCTCGAAACCGGTCTCGATAACGGGAGTCCCACATTCCCACGAAGGATTGCTCTGGCACTCCCGGCCGTTGCGGGGGTCGATGCTTCGGCATGGTGAATAGATCGGCCGCCGCCGGGTTAAACCAGGGCAAACCTCCCGTGTCAGAGATGCGAGATTAATATCCACTGAGGTGTGTGCCGTTTCAGATCGCGGTCCGCAAAAACCTCAGTAATCGAAGCATTGAGATCGTAAGCCAAGCGAATTCTTCCGCCTCCCTGGGTTGGCCTCAGTGATCGCGAAGGAGCGACATGCCAAGCCGGCTCGAGCAGACATCGGCGTCGAGGTTAAGAAAGGTCACCTCAATGCCCGCTTCATGACAGTATTCCTCGCCATCAGACAGGCTGAGGTATCTGCCACGGGAACAACAACGCCTTGATTGGCTTTTCCGTTTCACGACGGCACATTTGAGAACCAGCCATGGCCAGCGATAAGTTATCGACTTACAGATCCAAACGCGACTTTCAGAAGACCGCTGAGCCGAGCGGCAAGAGGCCGATCAAGAAGACTAAGGAACTGTTGATAAATAAAGGAATCGCAGCTTTGGATTTTTTGCGGCGCCGGGATTCCCTTTTGGTTTGAAGCCTATAGAATCGCGGTGTGATTGACGAGGCCGCCATCCAACTGCGCTATGCTGCGCTTGAACCTGTTCTGGACGAACGTGGACGACGTCGCTTTGCGGCGGCCGAAGCGTTAGC
>NZ_JARWLB010000035.1:0-25222 GCF_047445835.1 Rhizobium sp. BR 317
GCCCGCCCAGCTCGATGCCTCCGGCATTCCGCATATGCCGAACCCGAGCCATGTCGTGCCGGTTTTGGTCGGCGATGCCGCCAAGTGCAAATGGATCTCGGACCTGCTGCTCGACATGGGCGTCTACGTCCAGCCGATCAATTATCCGACCGTGCCGAAGAAGACCGAACGCCTGCGCATCACACCGACGCCGCTGCATTCGGATGGCGATATCGACCATCTCGTCGGCGCTTTGCATGCCCTCTGGTCGCGCTGTGCGCTGGCCCGAGTCGCCGCTTAGGGGCGAATGTGTACCAAGCCCCGAAACGCGGCTCGTAATTGACAATAATCAACGACGCCATCGGCAATCCGACGGACAAGAGCATCATGTAAATCTTAGGAGACCACGGCGTTGATGATAGCTCAGCACGACCGACAGCCTGCACAACTATCCCACGGCCCTGCACGTGAAGACGATGAAGGCAAACAACATCCGTCATCAAGAAAACAGACTGCCACGCGCCTCGTACGCCTCCTACCTTTCTTGCGCCGCCATGGTTTTCTTTCAGCCTCTGCTCTTTTGGCCCTGACGGCCGCGGCGCTGATTTCCCTCGCCCTTCCGATGGCTGTTCGTCGTATGATCGACAATGGCTTCACCCAGGCAGATGGCGCTTTCATAAATCGCTATTTTCTTATGGTGATGGTGCTGGCAATCGCTTTGGCAATAGCCAGTGCGCTCCGCTACTACTATGTGACCGCGCTGGGAGAACGGATCGTCACCGACCTGCGCTCGGCGGTGTTCGGCCATATAGCTCGGCTGCCGGCGACGTTCTTTGACTGCAACAGGTCTGGAGAGATCGCTTCGCGCCTTACCGCCGACGCTGCTCAGGTGAAGTCGGCGGTGAGCCTGACCGCATCCGTAGCATTGAGAAATTCGATCCTCTGCCTCGGTGCTCTCAGCATGATGTTTGTCACCAGTCCGGGTCTTTCCGCTATCGCTATCGGCGCAATCCCGCTCATCATCGCACCGTTGATAGTCTTCGGGCGATCAGTCCGGAAGAAGTCGCGCGCCGCGCAGGATTCGCTTGCGAGTGCCTCGGCTTACGCCGCTGAAATCATTGCGGCAAATCGCACGCTGCAGTMGTTCAACGGCGAAGATGCCGCCCACCAGAAATATGCTGGAGACGTAGAATTCTCATACCGCAAGGCAATTGCGGCCGCCCGCGCCAGGGCATGTCTCACCGGCGTCGCGATCACGCTGATATTCGGAAGCGTTGTGGGGGTGCTCTGGATCGGGGCGCATAGCGTCCTCACAGGAACCTTGTCGGCGGGAAGCCTCAGCCAGTTTCTGATCTACTCGGTCATCGCCGCCGGATCGCTCGGATCGCTATCCGAGTTATGGGGTGAACTCGCGCAGGCCACGGGTGCCGCCGGAAGGCTGTTCGAACTCATGCAGGAGCCGACCTACCAACGCGATCCGCGCGAATGCGTCCCGATGGCCAATCCGGTTCGAGGGGCCATCGACATTGCGGATGTGCACTTCTCCTACCCCGGCGCTCCGACACAGGAAATTCTGCGGGGGCTGTCGATGAGAGTCGAGCCGGGCGAGACGGTCGCGCTGGTCGGACCGTCGGGCTCTGGAAAAAGCACGGTATTCTCCATGCTCCTGGGATTCTATGATGTCCAGGCCGGTGCCATTTCGGTCGATGGCGCCGATCTGCGGCTGCTTTCGCAAGAAGACCTCAGACGCAATGTTTCGATCGTGCCGCAGGATGTCACAATCTTTGCGACGTCGATTTTCGAAAACATTGCTTTCGGACGCCCTGGTGCCACGCGGGAGGAAGTGATGGCCGCCGCAGTCAAGGCACAGGCTCATGATTTCGTGGTCAATTTGCCAAGTGGCTATGACACCGTGGTTGGCGAACGGGGCCTCACGCTTTCCGGCGGGCAACGGCAACGCCTCGCGATCGCCCGCGCAATCCTTAAGGACACTCCCATTCTGCTCCTGGACGAGGCAACGGCGTCGCTGGATGCCGAGAACGAATTCCTGGTTCAACGCGGCCTGGAAGAGCTGATGGACAACCGGTCGACAATCGTCATCGCTCACCGTTTGGCGACGGTGCTCAAGGCCGACCGAATACTGGTGATGGACAAAGGCAGGATTGTAGAGGAGGGGACTCATGCCACTCTCCTTCGTCAGGGAGGGCTCTACACGCGCTTGGCCGAATTGCAGTTCCAGACCGATGGCTCATATTGCGAACAGGACGCGGCCTGATGTCCAATCTCGCCGCGCGGCTATCGTTCTGAAGCATCAACGTTACCCAAGGGAAGGGGGGTGGCGATTGGCCTTTCCACGAAACACATCGGGTGGCGGTCCGCCCAGAGATTGCCATCGGGCACTTTTTTAGCAAGAATTGATCTAACATTCGGTGGGAGGAACCTAATGTATGAGCAATCTGCGCATGCGGATGCAGTCTATGCATCCGCGCAGTCTGTTGCTGCAAGTTCGACGATCGTCGCCTCCTGGCGGCGCTGCATGACGATGCATCGACTGGCGCCGGAGGAGAAGCGGTTGCCTGTTCGTCTGAGCGACCAGGAAT
This sequence comes from Rhizobium sp. BR 317, assembly GCF_047445835.1. Classification (NCBI taxonomy): domain Bacteria; kingdom Pseudomonadati; phylum Pseudomonadota; class Alphaproteobacteria; order Hyphomicrobiales; family Rhizobiaceae; genus Rhizobium; species Rhizobium sp. BR 317. The sequence continues at coordinate 2,580 of NZ_JARWLB010000035.1, forward strand.
TTCGACTGGCACGCCAACAGTCGGAAAGGCTGGTGGTGGAAGCGGCTGATGAACTCGGCCGGCTTTTCTCGACGGTCGGTAGGGCGGGCTGCTGCCTGCTTCTGACCGATCGTGACGGCATTGCGCTGGAACGGCGCGGTACGGCGGGCGACGATCAAGAGTTCCAGAATCTCGGCCTTTGGACCGGTTCCGTCTGGACTGAGGCGAGCATCGGCACGAATGGCATCGGCACGGCGCTTGCCGACGATCGGGCGGTGACGATCGTCCGTGATCAGCATTTTTTCTGCTCCAATATCAATTTGAGCTGCACTACGGCGCCGATCCGCGATCATCGCGGTCTGATGGCGGGCGCGCTTGACGTTTCGACGTGCCGCGAGGACGTTAACGACGTGACGCTGGCTATCATCTACCAGACGGTTCGCGAGGCGGCCATGCGCATCGAACTCGGTCTTTTCCGGAGCGCGTTTGCCGGAGCTCGCTTCGTTATGGTTCCGACCGATAGCGGTTCGACCTCGGCGCTTCTTGCTGTCGATCGGAACGACATGCTGCTTGGCGCGACGAGAGCCGCACGCGTGGCGTTAAAGCTCGACGACAACAGAATTTCCGCCGGCGTTCCAGCCGCCGATGCCCTGCGGGAAAGCCATCCGGGCGATGAAGAAGCTCTTCAAGAGGCCGAACGTGCTGCTCTTTTGAGAGCGCTTTCGCGCGCCAATGGCAATGTGACGCAGGCAGCACTCGCGCTCGGTATGAACCGTGCCACCCTTCATCGCAAGATGAGGAAGCTGGATCTGCATTGACCGCACGAAAGTGTCGCAGAGGTGCGACGCGGTCTTTAGGCGGTTGATCTGGCCTTCCGCCTGATTGCTGCTCCAGACGCGCGGCTAGGGCAGGTCCAAAACAACACGCAGTACGCAATCCAGACTTTTCATTCGTGTCCAATTTCAGCGACTTTTGCGTGCTGTCTCGTCATATCAGCGACATGTCGGCGTGATCCAAAGCTAGGTGAAGATGCCCTTCGCCAAAGCGACAATGGAGAACCCGATGAGCGATGCGATCCAGCCGAAAGCCCTTGCCAACCGAAGTGGCTTTCCGGCGTCTCGATCGGTGCGGTTAACGCCGCGATCATCGCCGGGAATACGCGTGGTAACCGGCTCGACCGGCTGCGTGATTTCTGGGAGACKATCTCCCATCGCAAGATCTGGCATTTCACGCTGGAAGGCGATGTGTTCCGCAAGATGCGCAACCAGACGAGTTCGATGCTGACGATGATGTCGGGCCTGCCCGGCTTCTTCACGCCCAATCAGATCAATCCCTGGTTCCAGCTTCCGGGCTGTGGGCGCGACGAGCTTCTATGATACCTCGGAGCTGAAGAAGACGCTCAACCGCCTGATCGACTGGAACGTGCTGAACGATCGCCGACAGAGGCTTAGCGTCGGTGCCGTCAATGTGCGCACTGGCAACTACCGCTATTTCGACAGCCATTTCGAGGTGCTGAGCGCGGAGCATGTCATGGCCTCCGGTGCGCTGCCCCGGCCTTCCCCTCCGTCCGCATCGAGAACGAATATTACTGGGACGGCGGCATCGTCTCGAATACGCCTCTGCAATATCTCCTGGAGCAGGAAGAAGTGCGCGACACGCTGGTCTTCCAGGTCGATCTCTTCAGCGCACGCGGCATCCTGCCCCGCGACATGGCTGATGTACTCGCTCGCCATAAGGACATCATGTATTCCAGCCGTATGCGTAGCAATACGGATACGTTCCGCCGCATGCACAATCTGCGGCTGAAGCTGCGCCAGGCGCTGCTGCGCGTGCCTCCGGAGGCGCTGACGCACGATGATCGGCGATTCCTGATCGCTATGGAGGATGTGCCGCGGATCAACATCGTCCATCTTATCTACCAGCAGAAGATCTACGAGAGCGACGCCAAGGACTACGAATTCTCGGGCACCTCCATGCGCGAGCACTGGGATTCTGGCTATCAAGACACCCGCAAGACCCTAAAGCATCGCCGCTGGTTGGAAAAGCCGCCGGAATCGATCGGCATGACCGTGCACGACGTTCACCGGAACGATCCGAGCTGATCTCCAGAAACATATTGTTGCGCGGAGCTATATGCAGGTCAGAGCAACGCTCTCAACAAAGAGCGTTGCTATGACCGATATCACGTAATCTTAGGGATTTTTCCAGGCCACCATTTCCTGAAGGACATCCTCAAGGGCAAGCGGCGGTGAGGCGGGCGTTTTCATGTCGGCTCTTGCCGTCGCCGGAATTGCTCTTGTGGTGTTCGGCATCTTGGCTTCGGTCTCACGATCTGGCAGACGGAGCTTATGAGCCGCCGTCGCCGCATCGCTGGAGAGTGCATGGAGCACCAGGATTTTCCCATTCCGACCGGAGCCCTGATACGACAGGGTGGGCGAGCCTGTTTCTATCGCCTGGTCAATACGAACCCGTTGCTGATACAGGTGCAATCGGGAACGAAGATCGTCACGGCGAATGACAAGCCCCTACGGCTTGACGCCGGCGCATATGGCCTGTTGCCCGATTACCAACCGCTGACGATGGAAAACATTCCAAAGGCTCCGCAGCAGTATCAGACCATCGCGCTTCCCGTTCCCCGGCAATTGTTCGAGGATGCCTATGCCCGCATGGGTTCGATTGCTGTCCCATCGATGCCTCTTCCCGCACGTTCATCCAATATGCCTGATGAAGCGGCTGCATTGTTCGAATATTGCTGTCAGCCCGGCAATCTGACCAGACTTCCCAGCGCCATCGCCAGAGCGCGCTTAATGGAACTCATTACCTGGTTTGCACTATGCGGAGCAGTATTGGGCCAAAGCTCGAGCCCTCGGCTCGAAGATCGGCTAAGACAGATGATTGAAACCGATCCGGCCTTTGACTGGACGCTGCGGCACGCAGCGCATGCGTTCAACATGAGCGAAGCGACGCTCAGGCGTAAGCTGGCCGCCGAGAATACGAGCTTCAGTGAGATCCTGAGCGATACCCGGATGAACAGAGCCCTGGGCCTCGTTCAGACGACGGCCCTTTCCATGGCGCAGGTTGCGCTCGAAGTCGGCTATGATTCACCTTCTCAGTTCGCGGCGCGATTCAAGGAGCGGTTCGGCGTCAGTCCTCGCCATGTGCGCAACGGATCCGAGCCGGTTGAGCGGATCGGGACAGAAGTTGAGCGTAGCGGGGCAGACGTGCTTTCCCGGTGACGATAGCTGTGCGGCATGATCAACCGCAGGAAAGCAAAATGCGTTTCATAACAGCACTTCTCGCCACATCCTTGATCGGTGCCACCACCGTGCACGCCGAAATGAAGCTCACTTCGACGGATTTGACCGTGGGCAAGCCCATGGCCAATGAACAGGTCTTCAACAGCTTCGGCTGCTCGGGTAAGAACATCTCGCCGGAACTCGTCTGGTCCGGCGCTCCCGAGGGTACCAAAAGTTTCGCCATCATGGCGTACGATCCCGACGCTCCGACCGGCTCGGGCTGGTGGCATTGGTCGGTGTTCAACATTCCGGCAAATGTCTCGAAGATCGCCACCGGCGCAAGCGGTGACAAGAAGCTTCCCGGCGGTGCCGTGGAAGGCCACACCGACTTCGGCACATCGGGATATGGCGGCGCGTGCCCGCCGGCAGGTGATGCGCCGCACCACTATCAATTCACCGTCTACGCGCTGTCCGTGGAAAAGCTTCCCCTGCCGGAGACAGCGCCTGCTGCCATGGTCGGCTTCTATGTCAGGGCTAATACGCTCGGCAAGGCGTCCGTTGAAGTCACCTACGGCCGTTGAAGCCGGTCGATAGCGGTCCATCCGAATGCCAATCGTTGGCCGAGGTAATCCGAACCTCGGCCACATCGGACTCAGGGGCAAAAAATCTCAGGACGTTAGAATCTCCCTGATGAGACGCTATTCCCCTCTTTGTGCAGGGTTGCCTGAGCGATTTCCAGTGCAGAGCGCGAAGGTGACGCTATTCGGAAGCCGTTCCTGCCCGCCGATTTTGCCCCGTATAAGACATGGTCCGCTTTTGCAAATATATCTTTGGGCGACTGGCCAGCAACGATGATGGCAGCGCCAACGGATGTTGTAATCTGAATGTTCTTGGTCGGCGTAGGGATCATCCAATTCATGCCCTCTACGATGTGAGTGGCAATCTTTGCGAGATCTTCAGCCGATGAACATGGATGGATGACGGCGAATTCGTCGCCGCCAATGCGAGCGATCATGTCGGCGTCAGGGACGGCCTGCGAGAGTTTGCGGCCGGCAACTTTGAGACAGTCGTCCCCGGCCTGATGTCCCAGTGTATCATTGACAGCCTTAAAACCATCGAGATCCGCCAAGAGGAGAGCCCGCGGGCTTTGATTGTCGGCTGCGCATATCTCGTTGAAGAAAGCTTCAAACCTTGTCMGAGAAGCAAGTTCGGTGAGGGTGTCGCGTTCCGCCAGACGGCGTAGCTGCTCGACCATTGTCTTCTCGGCGGTAACGTCCTGTTTAACTCCGAATATTCTTGCGGCCGTGCCGTTCGTAAACTCCACGCAAGCAGTTATTCTAATCCATCGGCTATTACCTTTTGCGGTAACTATCTGGGCGTCCAAGGTGAAGCCTTCGCCTGTACGGATTGCCCTTTCGCGGACCTCGTTAAGACGTTTACGGGTTTCTGGCGTATAGAGTTTGACGATTTCATCGCGTGCCAATGGCGTCTGCGGAACAAGGTCGAAGAATTCATAAACCGTGTTCGTCCAGCTTAGCGTCTGATCCGGCAGGCTGCACTCCCATACACCTATCTGAGCGGCCTTGAACGAGCGATCAAACAGCTCCTTCAAATGCATGAATTCCTGGGAGCCTATCGCGTGCGGCTCCGGTATTTCACCTAGATGGCTAGGCATGAAAAGCCCCCGCCAACCGCACGACGATGTTTGCCGGCTTCATTAAGATGTCCCAAATCAGCATGTCCAACACAGGATGGCATAAATTACTTGCTTTCGCGTTTCCAAAAATACGGACCAACGAAATTAGTGCAATCAAAAATGGAGTTGGCGGCCTGGCTGGAAAAGAAAATCCAGAGTCAGGCGGATTGTTTTCTGATGACGATGGCCATGCCGCTATTCTTAGGCTTTTTCTGAGCGGCCCCAAACGATCCCCACTCCTGCAACCACAGAGATTGAAGAAAGCAAACCGGTTGATAGGTATTCGCGCAATTTTGTCACTGTCCCGGAGCGAACCAGGTCTGCGCGGTTTGACTGATGCCCGAAGAGCAGGTGCTCACGAGGCCAGACATTCTCTAGGTTTTGAGCGACATCCCGTGTGGCCCCGTACGTAACCTAACGGGACATCATCGATCAAACCGCCGACAAAGACTTCTTGCAATTATGCAACAATCTTGCTGCGGCTGTGAATAGACCAAAAATGGTCGACGAATTGTTCGCCCATAAGGCTTGCGCGGCGGGATATTAACTGCTTTCAGAAAAATGAATGGGAATCTACTTTGCAAGTGGGCGTGATTTCGTCTACCTAATAGTTGAACAAGCTATTAGATAGTATATTAGCAAAGTATTGCTATAGGGAAGGGTAATATTTTGGTTTGTAGAAAGCGATTGATTGGGGCGATCGGGATTTCGGTAGCCATTAGTTCTTTATTGAGCGGCGCTGCATACGCTACGACCCTGCAGCAGGCAATTGACAAGACAATGAAGACCAACCCGCAGATCATGGAGGCTGCCCAGAATCGGGAGGCAACCGAGTTCCAACTGCGCCAGGCGAGGGGGCTTTATCTGCCTTCAGTCGATCTGGAGTCGGGTTATGGTCGCCGTAGACTTTCGGACGTCACGTCGGGAGCCTTGTCGCGTAGCACGGATTACCTGAATCCGGCCGACGTCAGCTTGACGATTACGCAGACGTTATATGACGGGGGCGACCGCAAGGCACAGAAGGACAAGCAGGCGGCTCGTGTCGACAGCGCATCCTTTCGCGTCCAGCAGCGCTCGGAAGCACTAGCGCTTGAAGTGACGCAGGACTATCTCGAATATATGCTGCAGACGGAAATCGTCGCGGCGGCGGAAAAGAACGTCGCCTTCCACAAGCAGATGGTCGGCAACATCGAGGATAGCATCAAGGGCGGCGCCCTTACCGATGCCGATCGCTATCAGGGCCGCGAGCGCCTGCAGGCGGCCAATGCCCGCCTTCAGGAAGCCAAGCAGGAGCTGGATGCGACGAAGATCCGCTACCTTCAGGTCGTCGGCGAGCCGATCAGCAATGCGCAGCGCCCGGCCTCCGTGGCGCATTACCTGCCGAAGACGCTGGATGACGCTGTCTTCATTGCCCAAAAGAACAATCCGCAGATTTCCTCGGGCAAGGCCGACGTGAATGCCGCTGACGCCGATGTCCGCGGTTCCAAGTCTGCCTTCCTGCCGAAGCTGGACCTTGTCKGCAGCGCCCGTATGGGTGACGATGTTGACGGTAACAAGGGTAACACCAACGACGTCCAGGTCGGTGTCGTCGCCAAATGGAACCTCTATCACGGCGGCATCGATACCGCCCATCAGCAGGAACTGGTCCGTCGCGCCGCCGAACAGCGTTATGCGCTGAGTGAGACGTATCGCGAGGTCGATCAGTCTGTTCGTTCCGCTTGGAGCGAGCGTACCAATCAGGCCCAGCTCGCGCATATCCTGGACGGGCAGGAAAAGACCAACGCCCAGCTCGTGACGTCCTATCGCGAGCAGTTCAAGGTCGGTCAGCGCTCCCTGCTCGATCTGTTGGATGCCCAGAACACTCGCTTCAACACCGAGGTTTTGGCCAAGACGGCGGATGTCGCCTCGCTCTTTGCCKAATACAAGATCCTCGCCGCATCGGGCAGTCTGTTGTCGACGATGAAGCTGAAGCCGGTCGATCAGGCAACGCCTTATGCCCGTGATCAGTTCGCTGTTTCGTCGAACACGGCTGATCCTGGCTATACCAAATACGACTCGCATCAGAAGCCCGGCCTGCCGATGGATCTGCTCGAGCCGATTCGCTAATCGTCGCGATCCGGATTGGATAGTGCTCCATGTTGAACGTGGCACCTGAGGTGTCTGCGAGCGTACCGCTGCAGACTTTTAAATCGGCATTTAAATCGGTCGCCGCGTTTTATGGTCGCCCGAGCTCCGATACAGTGCTTTATTCAGGGGTTCCGGACGAGGTTCTGGAAGCCATGGAGCAGGACGATGTCGAGCGGCTGTCAGAACGCGTCGGCCTGCAGGTGCTGAAGCACAAGGAGCGCGATTGCCGGCTGGGCAATTTCGACTGTCCCGCCATCGTCACCTTTGCCGGTGGCGGTGTGCTGCCATTGCTCGAAATGACCGAAAACGGCTCCTATGTCATCGACATCGCGTCAACCGGAGCGCCGCTCCGCTTGACGCGGGATGAGCTTGCTGCGCTCAATCCGCAGGCGGCCTTTGCCTTCACGCTCTTTTATCAGAATGCTTCGGAGGAAGCGCGCGTCGGTCATGCGATGGAGATCGAGAAGCGCCACTGGCTCGCGACGACGCTGGTGCCCTATTGGCGCACCTATGCTCGCGTCATGCTGGCGGCGCTGTTTATCAACGTCATCGCGCTGGCCTCACCGCTTTTCACCATGAATGTCTATGACCGGGTGCTGCCGAACAAGGCGTTCCCAACGCTCTGGGTGCTGACGATCGGCATTTCCCTGGCCTATCTCTTCGATTTCCTGCTGAAGACGGCCCGCGCAGCGCTGATCGACTATGCTGGCCGCAAGGCGGATCTGCGCCTGTCGCAACTGATCTTCGACAAGATCCTGAATTCGACGCTGGCCTCCCGTCCGATGTCGACAGGCGAATATGCCAACCGCGTGACGCAATATGAATTCGTGCGCGAATTCTTCACCTCGAACACGATCGGCGTGCTGATCGACAGCCTCTTCGTCATCATTTTCCTGATCGTCATCTACATGATCGCCGACTGGCTGGTGATTATTCCGGCCGTTGCCTTCGTTCTGTCTGTCGTGATTGGCCTCGTGGCCCAGGCGCAGATTGGCAAACGCATGGCGACTGCGACGAATGAAGCATCGCGTCGCCAGTCGATGCTGGTCGAGACGATTTCGACGATCGAGACATTGAAGAGCCTTCGAGCCGAGGCGACCATGCTGCGCCGCTGGCAGGAGCTGACGAAATATTCGAGCCGCACCAGCGAGGACATCAAGCACATCTCGTCGAACGCCATTAACTTGACGATGCTGTTGCAGCAGATGGTTAGCGTGTTCATCGTCGTGGCGGGCACCTATGAATTMGCCGATGGAAAAATTGCCATGGGGGCGATCGTCGCGACCGTCATGCTGGCGAGCCGTGCCGGCGCGCCTTTCGGGCAGATCGCCATGACACTGGCGCGCTTCCGCCAGGCCACTATGTCGCTGCGCATCCTCGATAAGATCATGGAACAGCCGGATGATMGGCCGTCGACTGTTGGCTTTGTCAACCGGCAGATCCGCAGCGGCGCATTCAGCTTCCAGAACGTCTCTTTCCAATATCCGGGTTCTGACCAGTCGGTCATCAATCAGCTATCCTTCACGGTCACGCCCGGCGAGAAGATCGGGGTTATCGGCCGTATCGGTTCGGGCAAGACGACGATCGGCCGGCTGCTCGACGGGCTTTTCCAGCCGGCCAGCGGCCGCGTGCTCATCGATGGCGTCGATATCCGCCAGTATCACATGGCCGAGGTGCGCGCCGCCGTGGCTGTCGCTGGTCAGTCGTCGGACCTGTTCTCCGGCACAGTGAAGGAAAACCTGCTGCTCGGCCGTGCCGATGCCAGCGACGAGGAGCTGCTGGCCGTCTCACGTATGACCGGTGTCGAGGAATTCGTCGCCGTGCACCCGCGCGGTTTCGACATGCCGGTCGGCGAGCGCGGCGCGAACCTCTCAAATGGTCAGAAGCAGGCATTGACCATCGCTCGCTTGCTCCTGACCCGGCCGAAGATCGTCTTCCTCGATGAGCCCTCGGGGGCGATGGATCTGGCGAGCGAACGGCACCTGATCAACAAGCTGACGAATGCCTTCGGTCCGCAAACAACGCTGATGGTGGCGACCCATCGCCACAGTATGTTGGAACTCGTCGACCGGCTGATCGTCATCGACAAGGGTCGCATCATTGCCGATGGACCGAAGCACGCCGTCATCGAGGCGATGCAGCGCAAGGCGGTGTCATAATGCTTGCTCATCGTCGCAACATCCACGACAATCCTCCGCTTTTCGCCCGGTTGATCCTCGGTATCTGCGCCTTGATGATCGCCGCTTTCATCGCCTGGGCGGCCTTGGCCGACATCGACGAGATCGCACGGGGCGAGGGGAAGGTGATACCGGTATCGAAGACGCAGATCGTACAGTCGTCCGAGCCCGGCATCGTCCAGCAGATCAATGTCAATCTCGGCCAGGTCGTCCATAAGGGCGATCTTCTGGTCCAGCTCGACAATACCACGACGCAATCGACGCTCGGCGAGTCCGTGGCCAAGGCCCGTGCTCTCGGTGCCAAGGTCGAGCGTCTTGCCTTGGAGGAGGCGGGCAACTACGACGCACAATTCGTCTGCCCGGCCGATATTCTGGCCATGGCGAAGAACGTCTGCGACAACGAGGAAAAGCTCTTCGAGGCGGATCGTGCCGCCTATCAGAACAAGCTTGATGTTCTCGATCAGCGTTTGAAGCAGCATCAGAACGAGTTGGACGAGGCGCACGCCAATATAGACCGGCTGACGCAGAATATCGCCGGTGCCCAGAAGCAGTATGATCTGCTGAAGCCCCTCGGCGAGAAGAAGCTCGTCGCCCAAACCGAAGTGCTGAAGGTCCAGCGAGACCTGGTCGACCTGCAAGGTCAGCTCAAAGTCTATGTCGAAAGCCTGGATCGCCTGCAGGCGGCCGTCAAGGAGGCGACTCTACAGGTCACCGACCTCGGGCTGCAGTTGCGCCAGCAGGCATTGACCGACAAGGGGCAGGCACTGTCGGAGCTGTCCGTCGTCGACGAGACGATCCGCGGGGCATCCGACCGGGTCAAGCATACAGATATTCGTTCCCCGGTCGACGGCATCGTCAATACGCTGGAGGTCAATACGATCGGCGCCTATGTCGACGCCGGCAAGGTCATCGCCGGCGTCGTGCCGACAGCCGACAATCTGCTGATCGAGGCGAAGATTTCACCGCGCGACGTTGCCTTCGTGCGCGTCGGCCAGCCGGCGGTCATCAAGATCTCGGCCTACGATTTCTCGATCTTCGGCGCGCTGGACGGTACGGTCGTCAACGTCTCTGCCGACAGCCTCGTCGATAAGGACAAGAACGAGACCTATTACCTCGTGCGCATCAAGACCGACAAGTCGGACCTGGAGCGCGACGGCAAGCACTATCCGATCATCCCCGGCATGGTGGCTTCGGCCGAGATTATGACGGGCCGCAAAGCGATCCTCGCCTATCTGATGAAGCCGATCAACAAGGCGCGCTCCGAAGCGCTGACGGAGCGGTGAGGGCGGTCATGCGCAAAATAGCCGGAAAGGACGAAGTCACGACGATGGCCCGCAGCGAAGCCTTGCCGTCTGTCGATGGCGACGAACTGGAACCTCGTTTCCGCGCCGTGACCGGAGGCGGCGAGCGTCGCGGCATTCGCCTGGAGCGGATCTATTGGGACGGCCTCGGACGAATGTCCGAAGCTGGCGGCATTAGCATCGGCGACCTCGTTTACCACACGGCCGCCGACATGCCGGAAACCGGCAATCTCGCCTCTTTGCTGCGCGTGCTGAGCTTCAAATGGGCGCTGAACCGTCTGGATGCCATCGAGGATGTCGCGTCGCTGACCAATCTGAATGCTGTCCTTCAGGCGTCGCCGACGCCGGCGGTGGTGTTGACGCAGGAGCGTGGGATCAAGCTCTTCAACGATGCCTTCCTGAAGATGCTGCGCCATCGCCTGCCGCTGATTGATGACGTCCAGCAGACGGCGCGCACCCTGCGCTTTTCCATCGATACCCAGGTCGAGGAAGTGCTCTCTGTCCTATCGGCCAATCGCGGCAAGACGCTGAACACCGGCTTCAAGATCGGCCTCGGTTCGCAATCGCTAACGGGCCAGATCAATCTGGCGTTGGCGCCGACGCATGAAGCGCCGATGCTGATCGGTTATATTTCCGTTTATTGAAAACGTCGCAACTTTCGTTATGCGCGGCCTTCGTCCTGGACGGTCGAAAAGGTCAGTCCGATCAGTGGATCTCGCCTTCGCCGGGGGCCACCTTGGCGATCGGCATTGCGGCGACAACCGCTTGCGCATGAGGATCGCGGGAGCCGTGCAGATAGCCGCGGCCGGCGACGATCGAATAGAGCGGCAGATATTCGGCAATACGCTTGTCGGGCAAAACCTCATCGCGCATGTTGTCGAGGATAAGGTTGTTGCCGTTGACAGAGACCGACAGGACGGCGTGGTAGAAATGCCGCTGCTGATCGAAGAGGACGACCAGCGTCATATGGTMGAGGTCGACGCCTGCCTTGTAGAGGGCGGCCATCTTTAATATGGCATAGTCCTCGCAATCGCCCTGCTGGTGCGATAGGGCCTCACTCGGCTTCGCCCAGTAATCCGCCACATGATAGGTATCCTTGTCGCTGGCGTAGCGGATGGCATGGTTGACGGTGAAATTGATCGTGTTGATCTTGTCGCGGATCGAGGCGCCGGCAGTCTTTGTCTCGGCGGCCGCGACGGCGGCTGCGGCTGCGTCGCATCCGCTCGCGGCGCAATCGAGCGCTTTGCCCGACCGGATCTCGGCGAGCGGGCCAGCGAACTTGTCGAGCGCCGCAAGATGCTTGAAGGGAATGGCGACGGTTCCGAACACCGAGTCGCCCATCGGGGTATTGGTCGGCTGTGCGGGATGTACCGGCTGGAGAGTGGCCGTATCGTTACTCGGAAGGCCGGCCGGCTCGGCGGCAAGGCTCTGGCTCAGCGCGGCAAGGTCGACGCCTCTTATCGCCTTTGCTGCGTTTGCTGCGGCCGGCGCAAAGAGATCGATCACTGTAGCGACCCGCGGATCGGCAAGCAGGTTGACTACCGGACGGACAGTATCACCGGTTGCCGCCAGGCAAATGGTCGATGACGACAGACCAAAGGCAAGGGAAGTCGCAGCAAGTGCTGCAAGTATAATTTTATTTTTCTTGCGTTCCATTGGCGCTTATTTCTCCCTGGTTGAGAGAATAATGCGCGATACCTCTGAATATGGCGTTCGGAAGCGTAGATAATCTAAGTATAAATTGAGCGATCAAATAAGTATAAAATTCCACTGGGTTTGGTGTGAAAGCATTAAGGATGATGTCACCGGGCGCATCTAAATGATCTGGCATGGTGCGGGAATCGATGACGCAACAGCACCAGCGCACTCCAACGCGCGCTGGTGCTGGATGCCTACCGGTCTGCTTCAAAACGATTGTGAGGGCTGCGCGGCGACTTTCAGCTTGCCGCCGTCGATCGTATTGATCACCATTTTGCGCTCCACCATGCCGGCGGCATTGAAGCGGAAGAGGCCTGTCGTGCCGCGGAAGCCGACCTTGTTCATGAGGTTGGCGGCGGTGATGGCTTGCGGCCCCTGGGAGCGGATGAGGCCGGAGGCGATCGCCATGGCGTCGTAGCCATAGGCACCCGAGGTTGTCAGCGGGTGGTTGAAGTGGCGTTGGTAACGCTCGGCAATGAGCCCGCTGCTTTGCGTATCGTCCGTCGCGACAAATGCCCCCGTCACAGCCGGCGTMGTATAGACCGATTGTGGCCACCTGTTGGTGCCCACGAGTGCCTGGCCGGGAATGGCGGCACTGCGCACGGCGCCCGCCACCATACCGATTTCCGGCGTGCCGCCGAGAATGACCACGACTTCGGCCGATTGGATGAGCGGCCGGTTCTTGGTCAGGATATCCGCGGCCTGATCGCTTGTGTTGTAACGGCCGAGGCCCATGAAAGTGTTGCCGCTGTTCCAGATGGCGTTGCTCAATCGGGTGCTATCGGCTTGAGAAAAATCAGCAGGCACGAGCGCCGACACCTTCTTGTGACCGCTGGGGCCGGCCGCCTTCACGCCCTCGGCCGCGCTGTCGATTTCTTCCGAAGCGAGGTTGAAGACATCGCCGCCCGTCGAGGCCATAGCGCTCGCAAGGTTAAGCAATGGCGGGCGTTGAGCGGGGGGAATGGCGGCGATGGCAGCGGTCTCGGCCGGCGGCAGATAGCTGACGATCAGCGCGGCATTTCGGCCCTTGGCCGCAGCGACCTGCGCCGCGATTCCCGCAAGACCGGGGCCGACATCTTTTACGCGCAGCCGAATCTGATTGTTGCCAAGCTCGCCGACGCCAAGCACTGCCCCATCACGCACGTCGCGAGCCGGACCTTCGTAGAGGCCTGCCGCGCCCTTGCGCAGCAACAGCGTGATTTCCGTGCCGTTTTCGCCGCCGTAGGTTTCCTCGATGGCCGTGGACGGCATTTTTATGTCGTCGTTCTTGCTGTTGCTGCTCAAGACGGCACCGTTCATCTGGCATCCGGCGAGACTGGCGCAGAGAATGAAAACGGCACCGCCTGCAGGCCGTCGACGCTGTCTGCGCCGCAGCCAATTGGTCAAAAAGCTCGACGAAAGGCTGATCGCAAACGGCACCACTCACTCCCCAATTCTCGAACGCAGGCTGCGACAGCCTATGGTGGCGCATTTGCACACGGCGGCCGGCGGAAAGTCAAGCGGTATACTTAAGGAGTTGTTCGGTTGTTGAGTTAACCATGGGTAAATATATCTGCGGTCGTGCATAACCGGCTATATCGGTGAGGTTAATGAAGTATTGCAATCATCCCGCTCTCGTAATTGATTGGCGCCACATTACGAGACACCGGGAGTTAGACTTATGGAAGATTCGCGCATTTCGACGGTAGACCACGAAGCGGTTTCGAACGATTTCGCATCGGGCGACCGGAACGGGGGCCTTGCAGCCGATATCGGTGTGGATCAGCGGTTGCCGTTGTCGCAAAATGCTGATGTTGCCGCGTTCGAAGTGGCGCAGGCCGCCGAGCAGCAGGCAAACGGCAAGACGGCGCGCGTCGCCGCCAACGAGCCGCAAAACGCCGACAGCCATCAGCCGATCCAAATCGTGCCGGACAATGGCAACATCGTCCACCTGCCGGCGAACACCTCGATCGACGATATCCATGTCGAGGGTCGCAACCTTGTTCTCATCCAGGCCGACGGCACGCGCATCGTCATCATCAACGGCGCGCTGCACGTCCCGACCTTCCTGATCGGCGAAGTCACGCTGCCGCAGCAGGCCGTTGTCGCTGCACTACAGCAGCAGGGCATCAACGTCGCTGAGGGTCCCGACGGTTCGGTTCACGCCGGCAATAGCACGGATTCCGGCCACCAGTTCACCGACAGCCAGGCCGCGAATGCCCGCACGCCGCTTAATCTGATCGGTCTCCTCGGTCCTGGCGACATAGGCGGCAACGGTAACGGCGGCAATCTGTCTGGCACCCAGACTCGCGTTCCCTTTATCCTTCAGCAGGCGACCGAAACAGCCTCGCTGACCGAACGCGGCAGCAGCACTGGCGCCTTCCTCACGACAAGCAGCACTGGCCGCTTCGGCTTCGGCGGCAACAATGCCTCGATCACCACTGTCACGCTGGTCGGCGAGACAGAAATCACCAGCAGCGGCACGCAGCAGCTATCGGGCCTGACCTCCGGCGGTGTTCCTGTTGTCGTCACCCAGAACGGCCAGACCGTCACCGGTGTCGCCAATGGCGTCACTGTCTTCACGCTGGTATTCAACGCCTCGACCGGCGCGTACACCTTCACCCAGCTCGCTGCCCTCGACCATCCCCGCGGCGCCAATTCGGCCAGCGATGTGCTTGAACTGCAATTTCGCTACACGGTCTCCGACACGAGCGGCCATACGGTTTCGGCTGTCGCGACCGTCGATATCACGGACAGCGTGCCGGTTGCGGCCGTCGGTACGGCGGGTTCGGTTGCCGAAGCAGCTCTGTCTGCCGGTAATGCAGCCCTGACCCATGCGACCGGCGCCGCGACCGCCACTGGTTCACTTAACATCTCCTGGGGCGCTGACGGCGGCAACACCGACAAGGGCGGCCTTGGCGATCGCTCGGTCGCCTTCACCAATGCCGCAGTTTCGGCGACGGGTGAGGACAGCGGCGCGCTGAGCTCGCATGGTCTGGCCGTTCACACGGCGATTTTGGCCGATGGCACGCTGGTCGGCTACACCGGCGAGACCGCTCCGACGGCAACCTCTGCATCCAACGTCGTTTTCTATGCGACGGTGTCGGACACCGACAACGGCCACTATAACTTCACGCTGGTGCAGTCGCTTGACGATGCCAAGGGCTCGGATGCCATCACACTGACCTTCGGCTACACGGCAACCGATTCCGACGGCGATACCGCCGCGAACAGCTTCACCATCACTGTCGCCGACGACAAGCCTGTCGCCTCGACCGGCGATGCAGGCTCGGTTACCGAAGGCGCGCTGACGAGCGGCAATGAGAACCCGCATGTCGAGACCGACGCCATCACCACCGGCTCGCTCAACATCTCCTGGGGTGCCGATAACGCCAACACCAACAATGGTGGCGCCGGCGACCGCTCTGTCGCCTTCACCGATGCCTCGGTCACGACGCAGGGCCAGGATGGCGAAGCACTGAGCTCGCATGGTCTGGCTGTTCATACAGTACTGCTGGCTGACGGCACGCTGGTTGGCTACACCGGCGAGACTGCTCCAACGGCCGTGACGAATGGCGAGGGCGGGGTTGGCTCGAACATCGTCTTCTATGCGACGGTCTCGGACACCGATAACGGCCACTATAACTTCACGCTGGTGCAGTCGCTTGACGATGCCAAGGGCTCGGATGCCATCACACTGACCTTCGGCTACACGGCAACCGATTCCGACGGCGATACCGCCGCGAACAGCTTCACCATCACTGTCGCCGACGACAAGCCTGTCGCTAACACGATCGACAATACTGCTTCACCGCTGAATGACGATGCGCAGATCGGCGGAAACCTGGATGCCAACGACGCCAACGCGCATAGCGTCTCGGGCGCTGCCGGCGCCCTGTTCAGCGCTGGCGCCGACGGTTCTGCAAGCGTCTCGATCGATCAGTCCAGCCTTCCGGCTCTGAAGACGATCTATGTCGACGCCAACGGGTTCGCACAGCAGGAAGACGTTACCTGGGGCAAGCCGACGGTTTCTGGCGGTGCGACGACCTGGGTTGCTTCCAGCGCCAATCACGAAACCGTCGCCACGCTGACCATCAATGCCGATGGCTCCTACACGTTCAGCACCAGCGCGCCGCTCGTCCACCCGACCTCCGGCACGACGGAAGAAAGCTTGTCGCTAACCTTCGCCTTCACGGTGACC
The DNA here is from genome assembly GCF_047445835.1 of Rhizobium sp. BR 317. Classification (NCBI taxonomy): domain Bacteria; kingdom Pseudomonadati; phylum Pseudomonadota; class Alphaproteobacteria; order Hyphomicrobiales; family Rhizobiaceae; genus Rhizobium; species Rhizobium sp. BR 317. The sequence continues at coordinate 18,974 of NZ_JARWLB010000035.1, forward strand.
GATGGCGACAATGATACCTCGACCGGCTCGCTGACTCTGCATGTTACGGATGACGTGCCGCTGGCAAACAGCGTCACCGTGACCAACGTGACGCTGAACGACGACGCGCTGAAGGGCGGAAATCCCGACACGGTCGGCGTAACCGATACCGACACGGTCAGCGGCACGAGCGGCACGCTCTTTTCGGGCGGCGCTGATGGCGTCCATCAGGTGACGCTCGGAGCGACAACGGATTTCAGCGCCATCTATACCGGCAAGGACGGCTTTGCCCATGTCGAGTCGGTCGTTTGGGGCAGCCCGACGACGGCGGCGGGCGGCGAGACGATCTGGATCGCGACGGGCAAGGACAGCGGCCAGACGGTCGCGACGCTGACGATCGGCACGGATGGTTCCTACAGCTTCACGCTCAGTGCGCCAGTCGTCCATGCGGCCGCGGAAAATACGCAGAATCTGACCTTCAACTTCACCGTCACCGATGGTGACAGCGATACGGCCAGCGGCTCGCTGACGGTCACCGTCAAGGACGACGCACCAATCGCCTATAAGGTCGATGCCACCTCGACGCCGCTCAACGACGATGCGCAGGCACATGGCAACCTGGATGGCGCCGCCGACGCGAAGACGATCAATGGCGACGCAGGAGCTCTGTTCTCCGCCGGTGCCGATGGCGTCAAGGGCGTGTCGATGGACAGCCTGCCGACGCTGAAGGCGATCTACCTCGACAGCCACGGCATCGGCCATCAGGAAGCCGTGTCATGGACGTCATCTGCGGCGAACGGTGTGACGACCTGGACAGCAACCGGTGCCTCCAGCCATGCTACCGTTGCGGTTCTGACGATCAATTCGGACGGTTCCTACAGCTTCACCGCGGATGCGCCGCTTGTTCATTCGACGTCGTCGACGACCGAAGACAGCCTGACGCTGAATTTCGGCTTCACGGTCACGGATGGCGACGGTGATACAGCGAAGGGCTCGCTGGCGATTGCCATCACGGACGACGTCCCGGTTGCTTCCGGCACGACCGTTGCGGTCAGGGCCGACGAGGGCGACATTTACAATCTCCTGTCGCATGGCAACAGCGCGCTCGATGGCACGCATGACGGATCGTCCTCGCACCCCGCACTGTTCGGTTTCGGCTTTGCGGCAACGGTATCCGGCTCCGTTGCTTCCACCGTTTCCTTCGGTGCTGACGGCGCAGCGGTCGGTGGCGGCTTCAGCTTCACCGCCAATGCGGCGTCGACGCTTACCGCTCTGCATCTGACTTCGGGTGGCGAAGCTCTCTCCTATGCCGTCGTCAACAACGTGATCATCGGCTATGTCGATAATGACCACCACAGCGGCTACAATCCGCTCCTCGACCGCCCGGTCCTGTCATTGTCGCTGTCTGGCAACGGCAGCTTCACCTTCCAGCAGTACGATCAGCTCGACAACGTCGCTGGTCCCGGCAACGACCTGCGCTCAGGCAATAGCTCGATCTCGGCCATCGATTTCGGCTCAGTCATCCAGGCGACTGACGGTGACGGCGACAGCGTGACGCTGACCGGCGCTTTGAAGGTCACCATCGTCGACGACGCGCCGAAGGTCGATCTTGCCCTCACGGGCTCGATCACGATCGACGAGAGCGGCAGCGGCGACAACGACGTCAACGCCAGCAATTCGGTCAAGAGCCTGTTTGCCGGCATCACCGGCGGCACCGATCCCGATATGTCGACCGTCTACGCTCAGCACAACGTCGTCTCGCCGTCGGTCTCGATGGGCGCCGACGATGCGTCGGGTACGACGAGCAGCCTGACGCTTCATATCGACAATGCCGACTCCGGCTTGACGACGACAGCTGGTCAGGCGATCACGCTCTCGCAGCTCGCAAACGGCACGGTTGTCGGCAAGATCGCCGACGGCGAGATCGCCTTTGCGATCCGCCTCGACAATAGCGGCAAGGTCAGCATCGCCCAGTACATGTCGCTCGCCAACCCGAACACGTCGAAGTCGGACGGCGATACGATCGATCTCACCGGCAAGCTCTCGGCGGTGCTGAGCGCGACCGATAGTGACGGCGACACCGTCGCCAAGTCCGTTTCCATCGGCAGCAGCATTCGTTTCGATGATGACGGCCCGTCGATCGGCGGTGCCGTATCGACGAAGACACTTGCCGAGCATGACCTTCTGACGAATTCGGGTTCGCTGTCGCCCTCTGGCATCAGCACTGGCACGGTTGCGCTCAATCTCGCCTTCGGCGCTGACGGCCCGGCCGCCCATGCTGCTACCTTGGTAGCGGGTTCGAACGGCAGCTATTTCACCGCAAGCTACGGCAACAATCAGACGCTTGACGCGACCAAGCTCAGCTCTGGCGGCCATGCGCTGTCCTATTCGCTCAGCGGCGACGGCATGACGCTCATCGCCTACACCGGCAGCAATGCCGCCGACCAGTCGAGCTGGGTCTTCAAGGTTGTCCTGTCTCAGGACAGCGGCCATGCCGGCGGTGCCTACAACTTCACGCTTTACAAGTCGCTCGACGACGTCAACGGTCAAGCCAACCTCTCGGATGTCAAGCTGACCTTCCAGGTTGCTGGCCATGATGGCGATGGCGACACCACGAGCAGCACGCAGAGCTTCTCGGTCGATGTGATAGACGATGTGCCGACACTGGTTAATCATGCCTCGGTTTCCGCGACCGTCTCGGAAACGGCGATCAATGCTCCCGTGGTGACGACGGGATCTTACACCGTCGATTTCGACGCGGTGAACCCTTCGGCCGCCAAACTGACGGTTACCGAAGGCAGCGTCAGCGGCGGTGAGGTAGGCTCGTCGTCCAAGGGTGGTGAGATCGTGCTCGTGTCCAACACGGGAACGACCTTTGTCGTGACACAGATGGATATCGGTGTGTTTGACCACAAAGGCCCGTCGTCCAAGACGGTCACGATCATCGGTACCGATGCGCAGGGCCATACGTATTCGGCAACGACTACCGGTACGACCTTCTCTGCTGCCGGCACTGCCCTCGAAGGCAAACAACTGACATCGCTCGAGATCGATCCGCATGACAACTCGCTGACAGTCACGGTCGACAACATCCATGTCACCGACACGACGACGACGCCCACCCAAGCTCCCGCCGAGACGACGGTAGATCTGACCTCGCTCGTCCACGCCAGCGCCGACAGCCCGTTGACCTGGTCGGTGAACACGGTTGCCGCCGGAACGTCTTCCGGTAACCTGACAGGCGGTACCGGATTGACCTACAACGGCGCGGCCATCACGCTCGCCAGCACAGATGGACACACGATCACCGGCTCGGCCGGAGGCGTCACGGTCTTCACGTTGACTATCGATCCTGCGAGCGGTCACGCCACATTCGACCTTTACCATGCGATCGACGGCGGCAAAACGCTGCCGCTCGACTTCTCGAAATACGTTACGGCGACGGATTTCGACGGCGATGCTGTCACCCTGGGCAACGGCTCCGTCACCATCGTCGTGCAGTCGGCCACGGACAGCCTTCCGACAATCTCTTCGGCCGGCCTGGTGTCGAGCGTCAGCGAAAGCGGCTTGCCGGGTGGTACGGGGACGGCAGGCGTTGCCAATGTTCATTCGGGTAGTATCGCAATCACTGCAGGCGATGCACCTTCGACGGTGACAATCGCAGGCCATACGTTCAACGTCGGTGCCACAATCGCCAATGGCGATACCAATGCCACCATTCAGGGTGCCTACGGAACGCTGCATATCCTCAGCGTCACCACGACAGCCATTAATTACACCTATACGCTGACCAGCACCACGAGCGGGGCGAGCAACCATGACTCCTTCTCCGTCAGGGTCAGCGACGCGCCGATTGACGGTGAAAGCCAGACTGCAACCCTGACCTTCAACATCGCCGATGATAAGCCGATCGCAAGCACCATTCTGGTCGGATCGATGCATGAGAACGACAGCAGCGCGACCTTCGCGCTGGCTTCCGGGACCATCGCCTTCGGCGCCGACGGAGCGGCCCAGAGCGGCGCGATCCATGTCGACAGCGTCAGCGCCAACGGAGATCTCGCCGGGTCGACGCTGAGCACCTCCATGGTCACGATCGACGCCGGTCACGTGACCGTCACGCCGGGCAGCGCACTCGATACGCTGCCGCTCGGCCACTCGTCGACACTCTCGATCGGTTACACGGTCACCGACGGCGACGGCAGCAAAACCAGCGGCACCTTCACCATCAGGGTCGACGGCGTCAACCACGCGCCGACCACGGCGGACGGAAGCGTCACCACCGGCGAACATGCGGCCTATTATTTCTCGTCGAAGGACTTCGCCTTCAGCGATAGCATCGACGGCAATACGCTCAAATCCGTCACCATCACCACCCTTCCGACCGGTGGGACGCTTTATCTCGGCGAGACAGCCGTCACGGTCGGTCAACACATCGCCGCGAGCGCGCTTTCAACGCTTCACTTCACGCCTTCGGCGGGATTTGCCGGCACGACCGAAACCGCGAACTTCGGCTTCACGGTGCAGGATAATGGCGGTACCGCCAACGGCGGCGTCGACACCTCGGCGGCTCATACGATAACGGTCACCGTGACCGCCGTTGACGACGGTGCGGCGAAGGTCTCGATCGCCGATCAGACGACGCATACGGGCAAAGCGCTCGTTGCAGGCGACACGCTGAACGCGGCGATCGCGACAAACGACCCGGATCACGGGCAGTCCGGTCTGACCTATGCGTGGAGCTGGGCGGACGATCAGTCCCATACGGTTCTCGGAACCGGATCGTCCTACACGGTGACGAGCGCCGATGTCGGGCATTCGTTGATCCTGACGGTGAACTATACGGATGGCCAGGGCTTCAGCGATGTCGCGACGCAGACGACGTCTGCTGTCATCGCTCCGACGGTCTTCGCTCCGACAGTCGATGCAACGCCCCTGTCGGAAGCCAATCTTTCGGATGGCTCCAACCCGCAGCCTTCTGAGCTGACAGCCACGGGCACCATTGCCCTGGGCACCCTGGATAATCCGCACATCACCAGCGTTGCGGGTGCCGACGGCACGGCGGTAAGCGTCGATCAAACGGCCCCGGACAGCCAGACGACAACGATCCACGGTTCCTACGGTGATCTCGTAATCGACGCGAACGGCGCGTATACCTACACGCTGACGCATGCTGGCTCGAACCCATCGGGAGATACGGATCAGTTCACCTATATGGTGACGGACATGAACGGCAAAACGGCTCAGGAGACCCTGACGTTTAATATCGCCGACGACGCGCCKACGCTGACCGGTACCGGGATTTCCGCAACCGTCTCCGACGATGGTGTGGTGACGACCGCCGAACATTCCGCAACGACGACAGCGGAACTGACCTCGCTCGTTAACTCCGGTGCTGACAGCCCGTTGAGCTGGTCGGCGAACGCCGTCGCGGCCGGTACCTCTTCCAGCACGCTGACAGGCGGCGCCGCGTTGACGTACAACGGTGCGGCCATCACCCTCGACAGCACGGATGGGCACACGATCACCGGCTCGGCCGGAGGCGTCACGGTCTTCACGTTGACCGTCGACAGCAACGGCCATACCACCTTCGTGCTTGACCAGACGATCGACGGTGCCAAGGATCAGACGCTCGACTTCTCGCAATACGTGAAGGCTACGGATTCAGACGGCGACTCCGTGACGTTGGGCACAGGCGCCTTCACCATCGCTGTGGACCACGTCAATCACCCGGCGGAGATCGGCGGTGCCGATACCGGCGCCGTCACGGAAGACCTGAACGTTTCCCCCGACGGTTATCTGCAGGTAAGCGGCACATTGGCGATCAACGATGCGGATCGGGGCGAAGGCAAATTCCAGCCGGCGACCATAGACCCGGACAATACGCATCTCGGTACGCTGACGATCGATGCGGACGGCAACTGGAGCTATAAGGTCGATGACGGCCTGTCAGCCGTGCAGAAGCTGGGTGTGAACCAGAGCACGACCGATACGTTCACGGTCTCCTCGGTTGATGGAACGATCCATGACATCGTCGTGACGATCAACGGCACGAACGATCCAGCGGTGATCACTGGTGACGTTGCCAAGAGTGTGACGGAAGACGGTGGTGTCAACAACGGGACGGCTGGAGTGCCGACGGCGAACGGAGTGCTTTCGGCGACGGACATCGACAGCGACCCTTCGTTTACAGCGCAAAGCAATGTGGCGACGAGCTACGGTCACTTCACGATCGGTGCCGATGGGCAGTGGAACTATACGCTCGACAACAGC
>NZ_JARWLB010000036.1:0-20698 GCF_047445835.1 Rhizobium sp. BR 317
CGAAGGAAGAAGGCGGCCGTCATACGCCGTTCTTCACGAACTACCGTCCGCAGTTCTACTTCMGCACGACGGACGTGACGGGTATCGTGACGCTTCCGGAAGGCACGGAAATGGTTATGCCTGGCGACAACATCACGGTTGACGTCGAGCTGATCGTTCCGATCGCGATGGAAGAAAAGCTGCGCTTCGCGATCCGCGAAGGCGGCCGTACCGTCGGCGCCGGCATCGTCGCTAGCATCGTCGAGTAATCTCCGGATTATTCGTGGTTACGAAGGCCCCGCTGGAAACAGCGGGGCCTTTCGCATTTCGGAGGAAACCAATGGGATTGATCGTTCTGACAGGCGCATCCGGCTCCGGAAAGACGGCAATTGCCGATGCGATCGCCGAGAGGTATCCGGATGATTTTGCGATCTATCGGTTCGACAGCATCGGCGTGCCGGCAGTGGATGCGATGATCAGGGATCACGGCTCGCCGGAAGCCTGGCAGCGCGACAAGACCGTGGAATGGATGGTGCGCTTGGCGAGGGTTGCGCGGAGTGGAAAGCCGGTCTTGTTTGAAGGGCAGATGCGGATCGCTTTCGTCCTCGAAGCAGCCGCGGCGGCCAATATCGCCGACTACAAGCTGCTCCTGGTTGATTGCGACGATGCTACAAGAACGGAGCGGCTTGCGGTCGGAAGAGGCCAGCCGGAGCTCGCGAACAAGGACATGATGAACTGGGCTGCCTATCTGTGCGGGGAGGCCGTCCAGCATGGCTGCGAGGTATTCGATACGAGCCGGCTTTCGCTTGATCAATGTGTTGAGCACATGTTGGAACATCTGCACAAGCAGTCGTCGTAAACCAATCCATCGATAGTCTCCGGTTGGTGACTTTGGTGGGTTACTGCTGCTCGGCAAGGAATCGCAGCAGAATGTCCCACGGCCGATGTCTTGCGAAATGCCCGAAAGGGCCTATCTATCGCTCGATTTTACCTGGAGGAGATTTCATGAAGAAACGTATTCTGTTCACCGGCGGTAGCGGCAAGGCCGGGCGTCATACCGTTCCCTGGCTAATTAATGCCGGTTACGAGGTCCACAATGTGGATCTCGTGCCGCTGGACAGCCCCGGCGTTACCAATCTGAATGCCGATATCACCGATGCAGGACAAGTCTACAACGTGCTCACCATGCATCGGGATTTCCCCGATCTCGATCATGGAAAGGGTGTGCAGCCCTACGACGCCGTCGTGCATTTCGCCGCCGTGCCGCGTATTCTGATCAAGCCTGACAACGAGACCTTCCGCATCAATACGATGGGCACTTACAATGTCATCGAAGCGGCGGCAAAGCTCGGCGTCAAGAAGATCATCGTCGCCTCCAGCGAAACGACCTATGGCGTCTGCTTTGCCGAAGGCCATCGCGATTTCCATCAGTTCCCGCTGGAAGAGGACTATGATGTCAATCCGATGGATTCCTATGGCCTCTCGAAGGTCCTGAACGAGAAGACGGCACGCGCCTTCGCTGAGCGTTTCGGCATCGACATCTATGCGCTGCGCATCGGCAACGTCATTGAGCCTCATGAATATGAGCGTTTCCCGGAATATTTTGCCGACACCGACATCCGCAAGCGCATAGCCTGGAGCTATATCGACGCACGCGATCTCGGCCAGATCGTCCATCTCTGTATTGAAAAAAGCGGTCTCGGCTTTCAGGTGTTCAACGCCGCCAACGACACGGTATCGGCCAACACGCCGTCCCGGGATCTTGCCGCCAAATACTTCCCGAACGTGCCGTTTACCCGCGAGATCGGCGAGTATGAAGGCCTGCTCTCCAACCGCAAGATCCGTGAAGTCCTGGGCTTCAAGGAAGAGCATAACTGGCGCCGCTACGTGAAGGTTTGAGGCTGCATTGCCGAATGAAATGAAAGCCGGGCGCCGTTGCGACGCCCGGTCGAAACCCCGTCGAGAGCAATGATGGCTCTCCATTTGTTACGGAAGAAAACCAAAAATGCTTCCGCAAACACTCGACAAATATCCGAGTTGAAGTAAGTAGGTTTGCGTTCGCGGGGCGTATCGTGGAAATTGCAGTTGTTTTCCATGATGCGGTTGGGACTCGTGTTTTGAATAGACATCATGTGGCTTGCGAGCCGGCAGGATGCTTCGCAACGCGATTTGCGCTGCGACTTGAAAGCTATTAACCGGTTGATCCCTTTGGTGGTCAGCCGCTTCGGAGGGACTATGAACGACGGTGTTGCACGTATTTTTGTCGGCTTTGATTCTAAGGAAGTCGTCGCCTATCACGTCCTCGCGCAAAGCATAATCGAGCACTCTTCGATCCCGGTGGCGTTTTCGCCGATCGTTCTCAGCAATCTCGACGGCATTTTCACGCGCGAGCGCAACCCGCTGCAGTCGACCGAATTTTCCTTCTCCCGCTTTCTGGTTCCTTACCTCAGCAATTACGAGGGCTGGAGCATCTTCATGGATTGCGACATGCTGGCTCGCGCCGACATTGCCGAACTCTGGAAGCTGCGCGACGACCGCTATGCCGCAATGTGCGTCAAGCACGACTACCAGCCGAAAATCGAGACCAAGTTCCTCGGCCAGACGCAGACCAAATATGAAAAGAAGAACTGGTCGAGCATGATCCTTTTCAACAATGCCAAATGCCGGGCATTGACGAAGGATTACGTCAACACCGCCACGGGCCTGCAGCTTCACCAGTTCAAATGGTTGGAAAGCGAAGATCAGATCGGTGAGGTTCCCGTGACCTGGAATTACCTCGTCAACGAATATGACTACCGGTCGGATGCCCAACTGGTGCACTTCACCGATGGCGGTCCGTATTTCGACGAGTATCGCAACGACGACTACGCCGAAGAATGGTTCGCCATGCGTGATCGCATGCTGCACGTCCAGCAGAAGTAACCGGGCTGGATCCGGGCGTGGGTGTCGAAGCAGGAAACAACGAAATCGGCTTCCCGGCTGCAGGGGCCGCCACAGGCTTGACGACCGCCGATGAATGGCGGTCCGTGCTGGCGGCCTTCTCCCACATCGTTCTTGTCGCAAACAGCGATGCGGTCGATATCGGCAGCCTCCAGCAGCAGTTTCCGTCGAGCGCGCTCTTCATCTTCTTCAATAAGGTCTACAAGGTCCTGGACCGCCCGTTCCACGGGCATTCGCTGCTGATTTCGCGCGGACAACCGCGCGGCGCGAATATCGTCTATCGGGGCGAGGTGGGTGACGTCGTCAAATTCTTCCCGAAGGAATATTTCCTCGGGATCATGAACATCCGCCTCGGGCGCGAGGAAAAACTGAATCCTGCCGCCGATTTCCAGGGCGCGCCCACAGGCCACCTCGATCTCGTCGGCTTCTGCAGCGATTTCTACACGGAGGGCAAGACGCCGACCAGCGGCTTTGCCATGGCGCTTTGGCTGAGCGATCTGAAACTGCCCGGCGCCATCGTGCTTGCCGGCTTCTCGGCCAAGCGTAGCGAAAAATGGAGGGTCGTGTCTGTTCACGACTGGACCTTCGAGCAGACCTTCCTGCGCCTCTTTGCCCGTCTTGGAAAGATCGTCATCCACGGCGGCGTTTCGCTCAATCCCTACATCCGGCTTGCCGAGCGCTTCTGTGAGGTTCCGCCGGCCGAAATTGCGCTGGCTGCGGCAGAGGTGCTGACCGAGCGGCTCGGCAATACCGACGCGGAAGTCGACAAGCTGATCTCGTTGACCAATGTGATTCGCTCCACAGACAATTTTCTGCGTCACCTCAGGCCGAAATTCCTGAAGCGGAAGCCCAAGGGAACGCCGGGAGAGCCGAAGGAAGGTTGAGAATTGCCCGCGCGACACATTCGGGAGATGCGGCAAAGCCCGCAATTCCTGTGGTCGGCGCCTTCGGGAATTGTCCGCATTGAACGAAGCTGCGCACCCTCTTGGGAAAAAACGAAAAACGCACTTGCCAATCGTTTCGTCCCGTCTTAAAGGAGCGCCATGCCTTCGAAAGGCGCTGGCGGGTCACCGCTCGGTGCCAGTGATCGAAGCATGAAGGGGTATAGCTCAGTTGGTAGAGCGGCGGTCTCCAAAACCGCAGGTCGTAGGTTCGAGCCCTGCTGCCCCTGCCATCTTCCTTGATTTGAATAGCGCGTCGGTTTCGCTGCTTCTTGGGTTGGGGATTATGCCGGTTTGGCGGCAAATTTTCGAAAGCACCGAATTCCCTCTTGTTAAATTGGGAATCGATGTTTATGTAGGGTTCAACAGACACGCGGTGCGTGGGGCTGATATGTTCAGCTTTACGCGCCGTAATTGCGTGGGCAGTCAATGGCATCCAAATCGAATCCACTTGCGTTTCTGCAGCAGGTCCGCTCCGAGACGTCGAAAATCACTTGGCCGTCCCGCCGTGAGACGATGATCTCGACGGTGATGGTACTCGTTATGGTCCTTTTCGCCTCGTTGTTTTTCTTTGCTGCTGACCAGCTCATTGGCTGGATTCTCGGCTACGTGCTGAATACCGGCAATTGATATCGGGTGGAGATGAACATGGCGGCACGTTGGTACATCGTCCACGCATATTCTAACTTCGAAAAGAAGGTGGCTGAATCCATCGAGGAGAAGGCCAAGCAGAAGGGTCTCGAGCATCTGTTCGAGAAGATCCTTGTGCCGACCGAAAAGGTGGTTGAAGTGCGCCGCGGCCGCAAGGTCGACAGCGAGCGCAAGTTCTTCCCGGGTTATGTGCTGGTGCGCGCCAACCTGACGGATGAAGCCTACCACCTGATCAAGAATACGCCGAAGGTCACAGGCTTTCTCGGCTCCGACAATAAGCCCGTTCCGATTCCGGATTATGAAGCCGAGCGTATTCTCGGTCAGGTCCAGGAAGGCGTCGAGCGGCCGAAGGCTTCGGTGTCCTTCGAGATCGGCGAGCAGGTCCGCGTTTCCGACGGTCCGTTCGCGTCGTTCAACGGCACGGTTCAGGATGTGGACGAAGAGCGTTCGCGCCTGAAGGTGGAAGTGTCGATTTTCGGCCGCGCTACGCCGGTCGAGCTGGAATACAGTCAGGTCGAGAAGGTCTGATCGTTTGTTTGAGTTTGGGTGTAAGTGAGTATTTGCTTACACCTCGCGGCGAAGCCGCAATCCGCGTGGAAGGGCAGGGGTCTTAGCCGGACCTTTTGATCCGCACCACGCAACCGCAGCCGCCGGAGCAATCCGGCATAATGGGCCGGGCAACCGGTCAATCAGAAAGGCAGAGAGATATGGCTAAGAAAGTTGCAGGCCAGCTCAAGCTGCAGGTTAAGGCCGGCTCGGCGAATCCGTCGCCGCCGATCGGTCCTGCGCTTGGTCAGCGTGGCATTAACATCATGGAATTCTGTAAGGCGTTCAATGCCGCCACGCAGGAAATGGAAAAGGGTATGCCGATCCCGGTCGTCATCACCTACTACCAGGACAAGTCCTTCACCTTCGTCATGAAGCAGCCGCCGGTCAGCTACTTCCTGAAGAAGGAAGCGAAGATCCAGTCCGGCTCGAAGACGCCGGGCAAGGGTGCCAAGGCTGGCACGCTCACCAAGGCTCAGGTCAAGTCGATTGCCGAAGCCAAGATGAAGGATCTGAACGCCGCCGATATCGAAGGCGCAATGGCCATGATCGAGGGCTCTGCCCGCGCCATGGGCCTGGAAGTGGTAGGTTAAGACCATGGTTGCAAAGCGTATTCAGAAGATCCGCGAAGGCGTCGATCCCACTAAGCTCTATGCTCTGACCCAGGCTATCGGCATGGTCAAGGAACGGGCTGTCGCCAAGTTCGACGAAACCGTCGAAATCGCAATGAACCTCGGCGTTGACCCGCGTCACGCTGACCAGATGGTTCGCGGCGTCGTCAACCTGCCGAACGGCACCGGCCGTACGGTTCGCGTTGCCGTCTTCGCTCGTGGCGCCAAGGCTGATGAAGCCAAGGCTGCCGGCGCTGACATCGTTGGCGCAGAAGACCTCGTTGAAATCGTCCAGGGCGGCAAGATCGACTTCGATCGCTGCATTGCGACCCCGGACATGATGCCGCTCGTCGGCCGTCTCGGTAAGGTTCTCGGCCCGCGCGGCATGATGCCGAACCCGAAGGTCGGCACCGTCACCATGGACGTCAAGGGTGCTGTCGAAGCCTCCAAGGGCGGCGCAGTCGAGTTCCGCGTCGAGAAGGCTGGTATCGTCCATGCCGGTATCGGCAAGGCCTCCTTCGATGCCAAGGCTCTGGAAGAAAACATCCGCGCCTTCGCTGACGCCGTTATCAAGGCGAAGCCGGCCGGTGCAAAGGGCAACTACGTCAAGCGCGTAGCGATCTCTTCGACCATGGGCCCGGGCGTCAAGATCGAGCCGTCGACGGTTACGGCACCGAGCGCCTAATGGTTTTGTCGGGCCTGTTGCCCGGCATTTAAGAATTCCTGGCCCTTCGGGGCCAGGATATCCGGAGAAATCCGGAATTCCTGTCCGAGATTGCAGGTGGTTGAGACCTTAATCACTTTGCCTGCATGAGACGGGTAAGACCCGAATTTTGAAGAAGTTCTGCTTCGATAAACTCGGTTCGAGCCTTGGATGCCTTGTGCCTTGGAGCCTTACGGCTCGAGCGCGAGGGGACAGGATCCTCAAGCGTCGCTTGGGATCTCTTAGCTGATCCCAGGAGGCAAAAGGCAACCCGGCAGGTCCGTTTATCGCGGTCCTGTCAACTGGAGAAAAGCAGTGGAAAGAGCGGAAAAACGCGAATTCGTCACGGAACTGAACGAAGTCTTCAAGGCTTCGGGCTCGGTTGTCGTGGCCCACTATGCTGGTGCTACAGTCGCTCAGATGAACGATTTCCGTTCCAAGATGCGCGCTGCTGGCGGCACCGTCAAAGTCGCGAAGAACCGCCTGGCCAAAATTGCTCTTCAGGGCACGGATGCAGAAGGGATTTCCAATCTCTTCACGGGTCAGACGCTGATCGCATACAGCACCGATCCGATTACCGCTCCGAAGGTCGTCGTGGATTTCGCCAAGACCAACGATAAGATCGTTGTTCTGGGCGGCGCCATGGGAACAACCACGCTCAACCCGGAAGGCGTCAAGTCGCTCGCGACCCTGCCTTCGCTGGACGAGCTGCGTGCAAAGCTGCTGGGCATGATCCAGACCCCGGCTACCCGCATCGCAGGTGTGGTTGCAGCACCGGCAAGCCAGCTTGCTCGTGTGTTCTCGGCCTACGCCAAGAAGGACGAAGCCGCTTAAGGCGGTTTTTCGCTGTTCATAATCAACCAGTTCGAACCGAACAAAAGGAACTACAAAAATGGCTGATCTCGCAAAGATCGTTGAAGACCTTTCCTCGCTGACCGTTCTCGAAGCCGCAGAACTGTCCAAGCTCCTCGAAGAAAAGTGGGGCGTTTCCGCCGCTGCTCCGGTAGCTGTTGCTGCCGTTGCTGGTGGTGCTGGCGCTGCTGCTGTCGTTGAAGAAGAAAAGACCGAGTTCGACGTCATCCTCGCTGATGCCGGCGCGAACAAGATCAACGTCATCAAGGAAGTCCGCGCCATCACCGGTCTCGGCCTCAAGGAAGCCAAGGACCTCGTTGAAGCCGCTCCGAAGGCTGTCAAGGAAGGCGTTTCCAAGGCTGAAGCCGCTGACATCAAGAAGAAGCTCGAAGACGCTGGCGCAAAGGCCGACGTCAAGTAAGCTTGAAACTGCTTTGGGAGGTGGCATTTTGCCGCCTCCCATTTGCCGTTTTTCCGAACAAATTACCCAAAAGCCGCGGCTAAAACGGCTTTTGGGTAATGGGTTCTTCAAGAGGATGGTCTCAGACCGAACCGCGACGCAATCCGTGCCGAGCGGTTTTCGGTTAGTTAGACGAGATTGAACTACTCATTGATTGATGGGATCGCCTGGCCAGCGGTTCCCATCCGTTGCAGGCCCGGGTGCAGGATTTTAAAGGAGCGACGATGGCTCAGACCCTTTCGTTCAACGGTCGCAGGCGCGTACGCAAGTTTTTTGGTAAGATTCCCGAAGTCGCAGAGATGCCGAACCTCATCGAGGTTCAGAAGGCGTCCTACGATCAGTTCCTCATGGTCGAAGAGCCCAAGGGCGGCCGCCCTGACGAGGGTCTCCAGGCCGTATTCAAGTCGGTTTTCCCGATCACCGATTTCTCCGGCGCTTCCATGCTGGAGTTTGTATCCTATGAGTTCGAACCGCCGAAGTTCGACGTCGACGAATGCCGCCAGCGCGACCTGACCTACGCCGCGCCGCTGAAGGTCACTCTCCGTCTGATCGTGTTCGATATCGACGAAGATACCGGCGCGAAGTCTATCAAGGACATCAAGGAACAGAGCGTTTACATGGGCGACATGCCGCTCATGACGAACAACGGTACCTTCATCGTGAACGGCACCGAGCGCGTTATCGTGTCCCAGATGCACCGTTCGCCGGGCGTCTTCTTCGACCACGACAAGGGCAAGAGCCACTCTTCCGGCAAGCTGCTCTTCGCTGCTCGCGTCATTCCGTACCGCGGCTCCTGGCTCGATATCGAATTCGACGCCAAGGACATCGTCTACGCCCGTATCGACCGCCGCCGCAAGATTCCGGTGACGTCGCTGCTGATGGCGCTCGGCATGGACGGCGAAGAAATCCTGTCGACCTTCTACACGAAGTCGCTCTATGAGCGCTCCGGCGAGGGCTGGCGCATTCCCTTCAAGGCGGAAACGCTGAAGGGCGCCAAGACCGTTACCGACATGATCGACGCCGATACCGGCGAAGTCGTAGTCGAAGGCGGCAAGAAGCTGACCCCGCGCCTGCTGCGTCAGTTGCAGGAAAAGGGCCTCAAGGCCTTGAAGGCCACCGACGAGGAGCTTTACGGCCTGTTCCTGGCGGAAGACATCGTCAACTTCCAGACCGGTGAGATCTATCTCGAAGCCGGCGATGAAATCGACGAGAAGACCCTTCCGGTGATCCTCAAGGCTGGTTTCGACGAAATCCCGGTTCTCGGCATCGACCATATCAACGTCGGCGCCTACATCCGTAACACGCTGTCTGCGGACAAGAACGAGAACCGTCAAGACGCTCTGTTCGACATCTACCGCGTCATGCGTCCGGGTGAACCGCCGACCATGGAATCGGCCGAAGCCATGTTCAACTCGCTGTTCTTCGATGCGGAGCGTTACGACCTCTCCGCCGTCGGCCGCGTGAAGATGAACATGCGCCTCGATCTCGACGTCGAAGACACCGTCCGCATCCTGCGCAAGGACGACATCCTGGCCGTGGTCAAGATGCTGGTCGAACTGCGCGACGGCAAGGGCGAAATCGACGACATCGACAACCTCGGCAACCGCCGCGTCCGCTCGGTCGGCGAGCTGATGGAAAACCAGTACCGTCTCGGCCTGCTCCGCATGGAGCGCGCGATCAAGGAACGTATGTCCTCGATCGAAATCGACACGGTTATGCCGCAGGATCTGATCAACGCGAAGCCGGCCGCTGCCGCCGTTCGCGAATTCTTCGGCTCCTCGCAGCTCTCGCAGTTCATGGACCAGGTGAACCCGCTCTCGGAAATCACCCACAAGCGCCGTCTTTCGGCTCTTGGCCCGGGCGGTTTGACCCGCGAACGCGCCGGCTTCGAAGTCCGCGACGTGCATCCGACCCACTATGGTCGCATTTGCCCGATCGAAACGCCGGAAGGCCCGAACATCGGTCTCATCAACTCGCTGGCGACCTTTGCCCGCGTCAACAAGTACGGCTTCATCGAAAGCCCTTATCGCCGCATCATCGACGGTAAGGTGACCAACGACGTGCTCTACCTCTCCGCCATGGAAGAGGCGAAGTACTACGTTGCTCAGGCCAACGCCGAGCTCGACGCCGACGGTTCCTTCATCGAGGAATTCGTCGTTTGCCGTCATGCTGGCGAAGTCATGCTCGCTCCGCGCGACAACATCAACCTGATGGACGTCTCGCCGAAGCAGCTTGTTTCGGTCGCTGCTGCTCTGATCCCATTCCTGGAAAACGACGACGCCAACCGCGCTCTCATGGGCTCGAACATGCAGCGTCAGGCCGTGCCGCTTCTGCGCGCCGAAGCTCCGTTCGTCGGCACCGGCATGGAGCCGGTTGTCGCCCGTGACTCTGGTGCTGCTATCGGCGCCCGCCGCGGCGGGGTGGTCGACCAGGTCGACGCAACGCGTATCGTTATCCGCGCCACCGAAGACCTCGATCCGTCGAAGTCCGGCGTCGATATCTACCGCCTGATGAAGTTCCAGCGTTCGAACCAGAACACCTGCGTCAACCAGCGTCCGCTGGTCACCGTCGGTGACGTGGTCAACAAGGGCGACATCTTGGCCGACGGTCCGTCGACCGATCTTGGCGATCTGGCGCTCGGCCGCAACGTGCTCGTCGCGTTCATGCCGTGGAACGGCTACAACTACGAAGACTCGATCCTGCTCTCCGAGCGTATCGTTGCCGACGACGTGTTCACCTCCATCCACATCGAAGAATTCGAAGTGATGGCGCGCGACACCAAGCTCGGTCCGGAAGAAATCACCCGCGACATTCCGAACGTTTCGGAAGAAGCGCTGAAGAACCTGGACGAAGCCGGCATCGTTTACATCGGCGCTGAAGTTCAGCCGGGCGACATCCTCGTCGGCAAGATCACGCMGAAGGGCGAAAGCCCGATGACGCCGGAAGAAAAGCTCCTGCGTGCCATCTTCGGTGAAAAGGCGTCCGACGTTCGCGACACCTCCATGCGCATGCCGCCCGGCACCTACGGTACGGTCGTCGAAGTTCGCGTCTTCAACCGCCACGGCGTCGAGAAGGACGAACGCGCCATGGCGATCGAGCGCGAAGAGATCGAACGTCTGGCCAAGGACCGCGACGACGAACAGGCGATCCTCGACCGTAACGTCTACGGCCGCCTGATCGAAATGCTCCGCGGCCAGGTTGCACTTGCCGGTCCGAAGAGCTTCAAGAAGGGCACGGAACTGTCCAACGCCGTCGTCTCCGAATATCCGCGCTCGCAGTGGTGGATGTTCGCTGTCGAGGACGAAAAGGTCCAGGGCGAGCTCGAAGCTCTGCGCGGCCAGTACGACGAGTCCAAGTCGCGCCTTGAACAGCGCTTCATGGACAAGGTCGAGAAGGTCCAGCGCGGCGATGAAATGCCTCCGGGCGTCATGAAGATGGTCAAGGTCTTCGTCGCTGTGAAGCGTAAGATCCAGCCGGGCGACAAGATGGCCGGCCGTCACGGCAACAAGGGTGTTGTATCGCGCATCGTGCCGGTCGAAGACATGCCGTTCCTCGAAGACGGTACGCATGTCGACATCGTGCTGAACCCGCTCGGCGTGCCGTCGCGCATGAACGTCGGTCAGATTCTCGAGACGCACCTTGGCTGGGCTTGCGCCGGCATGGGTCGTCAGATCGGCGAGCTGATCGAAGCCTATAAGGCAAGCGGCAACATCGAGCCTTTGCGCCAGACGATCGACATGGTCGTCGGCGACGGTCCGAAGAGCGACGACGTTCACGAGTATGACGACGCGTCGGTTCTGCGTCTGGCCGATCAGTGGAAGCGTGGCGTGTCCATCGCGACCCCGGTCTTCGACGGCGCCGGCGAAGTCGACGTCAACGAGATGCTCGCAATGGCAGGTCTTAAGCAGACCGGTCAGTCGACGCTCTATGACGGTCGTACCGGCGAGCAGTTCGACCGCCAGGTCACGGTTGGCTACATCTACATGCTGAAGCTGAACCACCTGGTCGACGACAAGATCCACGCCCGCTCAATCGGCCCGTACTCGCTCGTCACCCAGCAGCCGCTGGGCGGTAAGGCGCAGTTCGGCGGTCAGCGCTTCGGCGAAATGGAAGTCTGGGCGCTCGAAGCTTACGGCGCAGCCTACACGCTGCAGGAAATGCTCACGGTCAAGTCGGACGACGTGGCCGGCCGCACCAAGGTCTACGAAGCCATCGTTCGTGGCGACGACACCTTCGAAGCGGGCATTCCGGAGAGCTTCAACGTTCTCGTCAAGGAAATGCGGTCGCTGGGTCTCAGCGTCGAATTGGAAAACTCCAAGGTCGACGAGCTGCAGGCAGCGGGCCAGCTTCCGGACGCAGCCGAGTAATAGCCGATAGGGTGCGCGCTGTTCGTCAGCGCGCACCGTTCCCGCCGGCGCCCGAATTCGTGTAGCGCTAGGCAGGGACGATTTCGCCGCATTCTGCGGTTATTGTCGTTTTAAGGCGTCAGTCCGGTTCCCGGGAATTTGCCGGCACTGATTGCAATTCGAGGGCGTTTCGCCCCTAAAGGAGACAGGCATGAACCAAGAGGTCATGAATCTTTTCAATCCGCAGGTGCCTGCACAGAATTTCGATTCCATCCGGATTTCGATCGCATCGCCGGAGAAGATTCTTTCCTGGTCTTATGGTGAGATCAAGAAGCCGGAGACGATCAACTATCGTACGTTCAAGCCGGAACGCGATGGTCTGTTCTGCGCGCGAATCTTCGGGCCGATCAAGGATTACGAATGCCTGTGCGGCAAGTACAAGCGCATGAAGTACAAGGGCATCATCTGCGAAAAGTGCGGCGTCGAAGTCACGCTGTCGCGCGTTCGCCGTGAGCGTATGGGCCATATCGAGCTCGCCGCTCCCGTTGCCCACATCTGGTTCCTGAAGTCGCTGCCGAGCCGCATTTCCACGCTGCTCGACATGACGCTGAAGGATGTCGAGCGCGTTCTCTACTTCGAAAACTACATCGTCACCGAGCCGGGCCTGACCGCGCTCAAGGAGCATCAGCTCCTGACGGAAGAAGAGTACATGCTCGCCGTTGACGAATATGGCGAAGACCAGTTCACCGCCATGATCGGCGCTGAAGCGATCTACGAGATGCTGGCCAGCATGAACCTCGAGAAGATCGCCGGCGACCTGCGCTCCGAGCTTGCCGACACCACGTCGGATCTCAAGCAGAAGAAGCTGATGAAGCGCCTGAAGATCGTCGAGAACTTCATGGAATCCGGCAACCGTCCGGAATGGATGATCATGAAGGTCGTCCCGGTCATCCCGCCGGACCTGCGTCCGCTGGTGCCGCTCGATGGTGGCCGTTTCGCAACGTCGGATCTGAATGATCTGTACCGCCGCGTCATCAACCGTAACAACCGTCTGAAGCGCCTCATCGAACTGCGCGCTCCGGGCATCATCATCCGCAACGAAAAGCGCATGCTGCAGGAATCTGTTGATGCGCTGTTCGACAACGGCCGCCGCGGCCGCGTCATCACCGGCGCCAACAAGCGTCCGCTGAAGTCGCTGTCCGATATGCTCAAGGGCAAGCAGGGCCGCTTCCGTCAGAACCTGCTCGGCAAGCGCGTCGACTATTCCGGCCGTTCGGTCATCGTGACCGGTCCGGAGCTCAAGCTGCATCAGTGCGGCCTGCCGAAGAAGATGGCGCTCGAACTCTTCAAGCCGTTCATCTACGCCCGCCTCGACGCGAAGGGTTATTCCTCGACCGTCAAGCAGGCCAAGAAGCTGGTTGAAAAGGAAAAGCCGGAAGTTTGGGATATCCTCGACGAGGTCATCCGCGAGCATCCGGTTCTGCTGAACCGCGCGCCGACGCTGCACCGCCTGGGCATCCAGGCCTTCGAACCCATGCTGGTCGAAGGCAAGGCCATCCAGTTGCACCCGCTCGTCTGCACGGCTTTCAACGCCGACTTCGACGGTGACCAGATGGCTGTTCACGTGCCGCTGTCGCTCGAAGCCCAGCTCGAAGCCCGCGTGCTGATGATGTCGACCAACAACATCCTGCATCCGGCAAACGGAGCACCGATCATCGTTCCGTCGCAGGACATGGTTCTCGGTCTCTATTACCTCTCGATCCTGAACCAGAACGAGCCGGGCGAAGGCATGGCCTTCTCCGACCTCGGTGAGCTTCATCACGCTCTGGAAAACAAGGTCGTGACGCTGCATTCGAAGATCCGCGGCCGCTTCAAGTMGATCGACGAAGAGGGCAAGCCCTATTCGAAGATCTATGAAACGACCCMTGGCCGCCTGCTGATTGGCGAACTGCTGCCGAAGCATGGCAAGGTGACCTTCGACATCTGCAACCAGGAAATGACCAAGAAGAACATCTCCAAGATGATCGACACGGTCTACCGTCACTGCGGCCAGAAGGACACGGTCATTTTCTGCGACCGCATCATGCAGCTCGGCTTCGCTCATGCCTGCCGCGCCGGCATTTCGTTCGGCAAGGACGACATGGTMATTCCGGATACCAAGGTTAAGATCGTCGGTGACACCGAAGCCCTGGTGAAGGAATACGAGCAGCAGTACAACGACGGTCTGATCACCCAGGGCGAAAAGTACAACAAGGTTGTCGACGCCTGGGGCAAGGCCACGGAAAAGGTCGCCGAAGAAATGATGGCCCGCATTAAGGCCGTCGAATTCGACGAGAAGACCGGTCGTCAGAAGCCGATGAACTCGATCTACATGATGAGCCATTCGGGCGCCCGCGGTTCTCCGAACCAGATGCGTCAGTTGGGCGGCATGCGCGGCCTCATGGCCAAGCCGTCGGGCGAAATCATCGAGACGCCGATCATCTCGAACTTCAAGGAAGGCCTGACCGTTAACGAGTACTTCAACTCGACGCACGGCGCCCGTAAGGGTCTGGCAGACACCGCCTTGAAGACCGCGAACTCCGGTTACCTGACCCGCCGTCTCGTCGACGTCGCGCAGGATTGCATCGTGACGCACATCGATTGCGGCACCGAAAGCGGCCTCACCATGACTGCCATCGTCGATGCCGGTCAGGTTGTCGCCTCGCTCGGCGCCCGCATCCTCGGCCGTACGGCGCTGGACGATATCGACCATCCGATCACGGGTGAGCGCATCGTCGATGCTGGCAAGATGATCCTCGAGCCGGATGTCATCGAGATCGAAAAGGCTGGTATCCAGTCGATCCGCATCCGTTCGGCGCTGACCTGCGAAATCCAGACGGGCGTCTGCTCGGTCTGCTACGGCCGCGACCTTGCTCGCGGTACGCCGGTCAACATCGGTGAAGCTGTCGGCGTCATTGCCGCTCAGTCGATCGGTGAGCCGGGCACGCAGCTCACCATGCGCACCTTCCACTTGGGCGGCACGGCGACCGTGGTCGACCAGTCGTTCCTGGAAGCCTCGTATGAGGGCACGGTTCAGATCAAGAACCGCAACATGCTGCGCAACTCCGAAGGCAGCCTGGTTGCCATGGGCCGTAACATGACGGTGCAGATTTTGGACGAACGTGGCGTCGAACGCTCTTCGCAGCGCGTCGCCTACGGCTCCAAGCTCCATGTCGACGAAGGCGACAAGGTCAAGCGCGGTCAGCGTCTCGCAGAATGGGATCCGTATACCCGTCCGATGATGACGGAAGTCGCCGGTACGGTGCACTTCGAAGACGTTATCGACGGTCTCTCGGTTCTCGAAGCGACCGACGAGTCGACCGGCATCACCAAGCGTCAGGTTATCGACTGGCGTTCGACGCCGCGCGGCTCGGATCTGAAGCCGGCGATCGTCATCAAGGATGCCAGCGGCAATGTCGCCAAGCTGTCGCGCGGCGGTGAAGCCCGCTTCCTGCTCTCGGTTGACGCGATCCTGTCCGTCGAGCCGGGCCAGAAAGTGTCGCAGGGTGACGTTCTTGCCCGTTCGCCACTGGAAAGCGCCAAGACCAAGGACATCACCGGCGGTCTGCCGCGCGTTGCCGAACTGTTCGAAGCCCGTCGTCCGAAGGACCACGCCATCATCGCAGAGATCGATGGTACGATCCGCCTCGGCCGCGACTACAAGAACAAGCGCCGTGTCATCATCGAGCCGGCGGAAGACGGTGTCGAGCCGGTCGAATACCTGATCCCGAAGGGCAAGCCCTTCCACCTTCAGGAAGGCGACTATATCGAAAAGGGTGACTACATCCTCGACGGTAACCCGGCTCCGCACGACATCCTGGCGATCAAGGGCGTGGAGGCTCTGGCTTCCTACCTCGTCAACGAAATCCAGGAAGTCTACCGTCTCCAGGGCGTTGTCATCAACGACAAGCACATCGAAGTGATTGTCCGTCAGATGCTGCAGAAGGTGGAAATCACCGATGCAGGCGACAGCCAGTATATCGTTGGTGACAATGTCGACCGTATCGAGCTGGACGATAACAACGACCGCCTGATCGAAGAGGGCAAGAAGCCCGCTTACGGCGATCCGGTTCTGCTCGGCATCACCAAGGCGTCGCTGCAAACCCCGTCCTTCATCTCCGCCGCGTCCTTCCAGGAAACGACGAAGGTGCTGACGGAAGCTGCGATCGCCGGCAAGACCGACGGCCTGCAGGGTCTGAAGGAAAACGTCATCGTCGGCCGTCTCATCCCGGCCGGTACCGGTGGTACCATGACGCAGATCCGTCGCATCGCGACGGCTCGCGACGAGCTGATCCTGGAAGAGCGTCGCAAGGGCACGGGCGCCGCCGTCGCCACGCCGATGCTGCAGGACATGGCCAACGAAAACGCCCCGGCCGCTGAATAAGCGGCTGGAGTTAAGCTGGAATCAAAAACCGCCCGGAGCGATCCGGGCGGTTTCTTTTTTCATCCATAGTGTGAAGAGCAGGCGAGGGGAGTGCGATCCCGTCTAGCGAAACCGAATGATCGCCACTTCGCCTTCCAGCGCGCCCTGATAGGCCGAGGCATGCGGTTCTTCGTCGGGCACGTCGGTCAGCATGCCGATCTGATCGAGATCGGCCTCGATGAAGCCTTCCTCAGCAAGGGCATTCAGCGCTTCGCGAACAGCGGTGTCGTCATCTGGTGCCTTCAGCATAACATGCAGGTCGACGCCTTCGCCGCCGTCCGTTTCATATCCCTTGCCGATGATGATGAAGACCATGGGGCCGTCGAAATTGTTGTCGTTGTCTGGCTCTGTGATCATAAGTCTTCCTTCGGTGGTATCGATTCGGCCGAGCGATTCTCTGAACTGCCCTTGCCGATCGGTGAAATTGTCTTTCTGTGATTCCTTATAGGGATTTTAACGAAATACCCAAGTCTATCTTGCCGGAGCGACGCCATTTCCTCGTCTGAGGCGCCAAACGGCTGGTTTGGCCCGTCTTTTCGGGGTTTGTGACAAAGATAATTCTTAACCGGCCTTGACGAACCTGCGGGAAACCAGTAGTACCGCCGCCATCAGGACCCATGTGAGGCATGGCTGTTCGGAGCGACGCGCTCTGGAGTTCACCTCAAACAAGGTTCTAAACGCACGTTGAAGACACGAATGCTGCACGCAAGACGCAATTTGCTGCGTCCTCTGCTTTTTTGTGGTCCATCTGCGAAAGCGGATCGGGCCACGTTTTGCGCATTGAGGCGAACGTGTGTCGTGCCGGAGACG
The DNA here is from genome assembly GCF_047445835.1 of Rhizobium sp. BR 317. NCBI lineage: Bacteria > Pseudomonadati > Pseudomonadota > Alphaproteobacteria > Hyphomicrobiales > Rhizobiaceae > Rhizobium > Rhizobium sp. BR 317. The sequence goes on from NZ_JARWLB010000036.1 coordinate 17,302, forward strand.
GCGAGAGTTAAGCCCGCAAGGGTGTCGAGACAGATTTACAAGGGATGGTTGAATGCCTACCGTAAACCAGCTAATCCGCAAGCCTCGCCAGGCGCAGGTAAAGCGTAATAAGGTTCCCGCTCTTCAGGAGAACCCGCAGAAGCGTGGTGTTTGCACCCGCGTCTACACGACGACGCCGAAGAAGCCGAACTCGGCTCTGCGTAAGGTCGCAAAGATCCGCCTCACCAACGGCTTTGAAGTCATTGGTTACATCCCGGGCGAAGGTCACAACCTTCAGGAGCACTCTGTCGTCATGATCCGTGGCGGCCGCGTCAAGGACCTTCCGGGTGTTCGCTACCACATCATCCGCGGCGTTCTCGATACCCAGGGTGTCAAGAACCGCAAGCAGCGCCGTTCCAAGTACGGTGCAAAGCGTCCGAAGTAATTCGGTTTCAGGTAATCCGGCGCTGCGCGAGGTTCTCCGCGTTGTAAAGCGCCGCTAACAGTTGAGAGACKAGAAGTATGTCCCGACGTCACAGAGCAGAAAAGCGCGAGATCAATCCGGACCCGAAGTTCGGCGATCTGGTTGTCACGAAGTTCATGAATGCCATCATGCTGGACGGCAAGAAGTCCGTAGCTGAAAACATCGTATACGGCGCATTCGACGCCGTGCAGGGCAAGGCAAAGCAGGAGCCGCTCGGCGTGTTCCATCAGGCTTTGGATAACATCGCTCCGCACGTTGAAGTCCGTTMGCGCCGCGTTGGTGGTGCTACATATCAGGTTCCGGTCGACGTTCGTCCCGAGCGCCGTCAGGCTCTTGCTATTCGCTGGCTGATCTCTGCTGCCCGCAAGCGCAACGAAACCACCATGGTCGACCGTCTCTGCGGCGAACTTCTTGATGCCTCCAACAACCGCGGCTCTGCCGTCAAGAAGCGCGAAGACACGCACAAGATGGCTGATGCCAACCGTGCGTTCTCGCATTATCGCTGGTAATCCCGAACGGTTTCCGAAAGGCAGTCCACTATGGCTCGCGAATATAAAATCGAAGACTACCGCAATTTCGGTATCATGGCGCACATCGACGCCGGCAAGACCACGACGACCGAGCGTATCCTTTACTACACCGGCAAGTCGCACAAGATCGGCGAAGTCCACGACGGCGCAGCCACCATGGACTGGATGGAGCAGGAGCAGGAGCGTGGCATCACGATCACCTCTGCTGCTACCACGACCTTCTGGAAGGGCCGTGACGGCAAGATGCGCCGCTTCAACATCATCGACACCCCCGGCCACGTCGACTTCACCATCGAAGTCGAGCGTTCGCTGCGCGTTCTCGACGGCGCTATCGCTCTGCTCGATGCCAACGCTGGTGTTGAGCCGCAGACGGAAACCGTCTGGCGTCAGGCTGAGAAGTATCATGTTCCGCGCATGATCTTCTGCAACAAGATGGACAAGACCGGCGCCGACTTCTATCGCTCGGTCGAGATGATCAAGAGCCGCCTCGGTGCGACCGCCGTCGTCATGCAGCTCCCGATCGGCGCTGAAAGCGATTTCAAGGGCGTTATCGACCTGATCGAGATGAACGCTCTCATCTGGCGCGACGAGTCGCTCGGCGCCCAGTGGGACGTCGTCGAAATCCCGGAAGACATGAAGGCCAAGGCTGAAGAATATCGCGAAAAGCTGATCGAGACGGTTGTCGAGATCGACGAAGCTGCGACCGAAGCCTATCTGGAAGGCAACCTGCCGGACAACGATCAGATCCGTGCGCTCGTCCGTCGCGGCACGATCGACGTCAAGTTTCACCCGATGTTCTGCGGCACCGCTTTCAAGAACAAGGGCGTTCAGCCGCTGCTCGACGCTGTTGTCGATTACCTGCCGTCTCCGATCGACATCCCGGCGATCAAGGGCATTGACGTCAAGACGGAAGCTGAAATCCACCGTCACGCTGACGATGCTGAGCCGCTCTCCATGCTGGCGTTCAAGATCATGAACGACCCCTTCGTCGGTTCGCTGACCTTCGCCCGTATCTACTCCGGCAAGCTCGAAAAGGGCGCGTCGGTCATGAACACGGTCAAGGACAAGCGCGAGCGCGTCGGCCGCATGCTGCAGATGCACTCCAACTCGCGTGAAGACATCGAAGAAGCCTTCGCTGGCGACATCGTTGCTCTGGCCGGTCTCAAGGAAACCACCACTGGCGATACGCTCTGCGATCCACTGAAGCCGGTTATCCTCGAGCGCATGGAATTCCCCGAGCCGGTCATCCAGATCGCGATCGAGCCCAAGACCAAGGGCGACCAGGAAAAGATGGGCCTCGCGCTCAACCGCCTGGCTGCCGAAGATCCGTCCTTCCGCGTCAAGACGGACCAGGAATCGGGTCAGACGATCATTGCCGGCATGGGTGAACTTCACCTCGACATCATCGTCGACCGCATGCGTCGTGAATTCAAGGTCGAAGCAACCGTCGGCGCGCCGCAGGTTGCTTACCGCGAAACCATCACGCGTCAGACCGAGAAGGACTACACCCACAAGAAGCAGTCGGGTGGTACCGGTCAGTTCGCTCGCGTCAAGATCGTGTTCGAACCGAACCCGGAAGGCGACGATTTCAAGTTCGAGTCCAAGATCGTCGGCGGTGCTGTTCCGAAGGAATACGTTCCGGGCGTTCAGAAGGGCATCGAAAGCGTTCTGTCTTCGGGCCCACTGGCTGGCTTCCCGATGCTCGGCGTCAAGGCGACACTGATCGACGGTGCCTTCCACGACGTCGACTCGTCGGTTCTGGCCTTCGAAATCGCTTCGCGCGCTTGCTTCCGTGAAGCAGCMCGTGAAGCTGGTGCCCAGCTCCTCGAGCCGATGATGAAGGTCGAAGTCGTGACGCCGGAAGATTACGTCGGCGACGTCATCGGCGACCTGAACTCGCGTCGTGGCCAGATCCAGGGCCAGGAAAGCCGCGGTATCGCTGTTGTCATCAACGCGAACGTCCCGCTGGCAAACATGTTTAAGTACGTCGACAACCTGCGCTCCATGTCTCAGGGCCGCGCGCAGTACACGATGACCTTCGATCATTATTCGCCGGTCCCGTCGAACGTCGCACAGGAAATCCAGGCAAAGTATTCCGGTCAGAAGTGACCGGAATACCAATTGACCGATAACAAGAATTGATCCCTTCGGGGACAAGAAAAACGGAGAGCCGAAAATGGCAAAGAGTAAGTTTGAGCGCAATAAGCCGCACGTTAACATCGGCACGATCGGCCACGTTGACCACGGCAAGACGTCTCTGACGGCAGCGATCACGAAGTTCTTCGGTGAGTTCAAGGCGTATGACCAGATCGACGCGGCACCGGAAGAAAAGGCACGCGGCATCACGATTTCGACGGCGCACGTTGAATATGAGACGCCTGCTCGTCACTACGCGCACGTCGAC
>NZ_JARWLB010000037.1:0-18662 GCF_047445835.1 Rhizobium sp. BR 317
AGCGCCTTCAGCCGCTTCGCCTCGGAGACCTCCATGCCGCCATATTTGGCTTTCCAGTTGTAAAACGTTGCTTCTGAAATTCCGTGCTTGCGGCAAAGGTCGGCCGCCTTCGCGCCAGCTTCCTGCTCCTTCAACACCGCAATAATCTGCTCTTCCGTAAATCGCTGCTTCTTCATGCGTCCGTCCTTTAATGGGCCGGACTCTAATCCATTCTGGAGGAAATTCGCAGTCGCACCTCACCCTGCTTTCAAGCCGCAATGGCACCCGCATCTGACCGAGCGCCACTGGGCCGGCCTGGTGGAGAAGGTCAAAGAGGCGCGGTTTCTGCGCCTCTTTCGCACGCCGCCTCGTCAGGAATCTGCGGCGTGAATCTGTTTCGGCGGCCTTGGAAGGCTGCCGATAGCGTCCGTTCTGGCAATCAGACCTTGGAGAACGAGCTGAACTGCCTTCGACCAGAGGTTTTTCATCTCGTGGTTCCCTGGCTCAAGCGGCCGGGCCGGCGGCGCGAATATAGTTGCGCCAGCCGCCGAACTCGGTGATCTCTCGGGCCCCCGTTATGGCGTGGACCTCGCAGAGAAAACCTGTGACGCAGGTTCCGTCGTCGAGCGTGATCTTGCCCACGCCAAGCGGCGCCGGAATATTCTGGACGAAACGGGCGAATGCCGCAGGTGGCAGTGCCCAGACTTCTACTTCCACGCCATTGCCCGCAAAGCCCGGATCGCGCACCAGCCCCGGCTTGGGCGGGATCGTGCCGGGGAGAGCGAAGAGCCGATAGCTGCCGTCCGTCCGCGCGGTTTTCACTCTATATCCGCCCGGTCGCGTCAGCTCATGGTTCAGCGGCATATCCGTCAGGTGCGCGCCGACAACCACGATCGGAACAAATTCGTCAGCCATGGGAGCGACACGGCTTGCCTCCGGCAGCACGGCTTTGCGGTCCTTGCCCATTCCGGCGTTCAGCGCCCGATGCATGGCGTCGGCGAACGGGGCCAACGCATCGTCGGTGAAGGCGGGTCCGACGAGCATCACACCCGCTGGCAAATGGTCGTTGGCGTCAAAACCGGCGGGAATGGCGATCGCCGCGCAATCGAGCAGGTTGGCAAAGTTGGTATAGCGGCCGAAGTGGCTGTTCTTGACGATTGGGTCCGCCTGCATTTCTTTGACGGTGTAGGTGGTGGGCGACGTCGGCAGCATCAGGAAATCGACCTTCTCCCACTCGGCCTTGGTTTTCTGCCGCAATGCTTCCAGCTTGTAGCGGCCCTCGAAGGCGTCGACGGCATGGTAGGCTTTTGCCCCTTCGATAATGGCGCGCACCGTCGGGTCGAAATCGCCGCCATTCGTCGCCAGGAACTCCTTGACCGCCGCCAGCCGCTCGGCAACCCAGGGGCCGTTGTAGAGCAGTTCAGCCGCCAGCCGAAACGGGGCATAGTCGAAAGGCACGATTACCGCGCCGAATGATCGTGCCCGCTCGATTGCCGCGTCATAGAGAGCTTCCACATCCTTGTTGCCGTAGAATTCCCGTTCCGCACCGCCGAKAATGCCGATGCGCGGACCTGTCGATGGCAGGCTTGCGGGGACGGCTTGTCGCGAGAACGGATCGCGGGCATCGTAGCCTTCCATGATCCTGCGGATGGCAATGCCGTCGCCGACCGTTGCGGCGAAGATGGTGACGACGTCGACGCTGCGGCAGGCCGGCACCACGCCGACATTGGGCACCAGCCCCGGCGTCGGCTTGATGCCGACGAGATTGTTGAAGGCGGCCGGGACGCGCCCTGAACCGGCCGTGTCGGTGCCGAGTGAAAAGCTTGCCAGACCAGATGCGACAGCGACGGCCGAACCCGAGCTGGAGCCGCCGGAAACGTAGTTGCTGTTAAATACCGAACGCGGCGCGCCATGCGGTGAGCGCGTGCCGTTCAGCCCGGTCGCGAACTGATCAAGATTGGTCTTGCCGATGACGATGGCGCCGGCAGCCCGCAACCGCGCGACCGTCGTTGCGTCCGCCTGCGGGTGATAGGAAAAGGCCGGGCAGGCGGCCGTTGTCGGCAAGCCTGCAACGTCGATGTTGTCCTTGACTGCGAAGGGAATGCCCCAGAGCGGCAGGCTGTTCGGCTCAGGGGCACGCTCCACCAGCTCGCGTGCCGCAGCTCGCAATTCGTCCTCGGGTGTTGTCGTGATGAAGATGGCCGGATCGTCCGATGCCCTGCATCTCGCGATGATCTCTTCCATCACCTTGAGCGGCGACAGGCCGGCCGTATAGGCCTGTCTCAGCGAGGCAAGATCGAGAATGGTGGGAAGCATCAGATTTCCTCCAGAATGACCAGCACATCGCCGGCTTTGACATTGCGCCCAGGGCCGGCGCGCAGATCGCGGACGCGTCCGGCGGCGTGTGCGGTTACGTTGATTTCCATCTTCATGGATTCGATTATGGCCAATGTATCGCCGGCTGCCACCGGCTGGCCTTCTTGGACGAGTATTTTCCAGACATTGCCGGGCACGGCGCTTTCGATGCCGAAGCACCCCTCCGGTATGTCGCCGGCAAAGCCGGCGCCGGAGCCTTCGTCGACGGTGAAGCTGTCGAGACCGAGCTCTTTCCAGCGTTGCCGCTCTGCTTCGAAAGCTGCCTGCTGTCTCGATTTGAAGGCGCCTATGGCGGCGACCTCGCGGGCAAGCCCAGCTTCATAGGCGGCGTATGAGAACTCGGTTTCCTCTATCTTGACCGGATAGCCCCCATGCGGGAAGGCGGCACGGGCTTCGCTCAGCTCTTCATGACTGACCGGGAAGAAGCGGATCTGATCGAAGAAGTCGAGTAGCCACGGCTTATCTTTGGCGAAAACCGCTGTCGGTCGCCAACTGTTCCAGACCTGTATGGTGCGACCGAAGAGCTGGTAGCCGCCCGGCCCCTCCATGCCGTAAATGCACATATAGGCGCCGCCGATGCCGACGGCATTTTCCGGCGTCCAGGTGCGAGCGGGATTGTATTTAGTCGTCACCAGCCGGTGGCGCGGGTCGACCGGGGTTGCGACCGGCGCGCCGAGATAGACGTCGCCGAGGCCAAGCACCAGATAGCTGGCATTAAAGACGATATCGCGCACCGCCTGTTCATCCGGCAGGCCGTTGATACGGCGGATGAACTCGATGTTGGATGGGCACCAGGGCGCGTTCGGGCGCACCAGTTCCTGATATTTGCGCATGGCAAGCTCGGCATCCGGGTCGTTCCAGGACAGCGGCAGGTGCACGATGCGGCTCGGCACCTTGACCTGCTGCGCAGCAGGCAGGCTCGCCTCGATTTCGGCCAGCAGTCCCAGCAGGCGATTACGGGTAAGCGCGGTGCCGTTATAGTGGATTTGCAGCGAGCGGATGCCGGGCGTCAGATCGATGATGCCCGGCAAGTGGGCGTCGACGATCGCCTGCATCAGCAACTGCACCCGCAGGCGCAGCGCGATATCGAGCGTCATCGCTCCATATTCGACCAGCAGATTGTCGTCGCCCTGGCGACGATAGACGACGGGCACGGGTCCTTCTCGGCGCTGGCCGACGATCGCCGACCCCGCTGCATTGCCGAGGCGCTGCAGCCTCGGTCCCGCAATCGGGTCTTCGGCACGTTCGGTCGGATGAAACCGGACCTTGTCGCCGGGTTTGAACTGGCCCATTTTCCATTGTTCATCGCCAGCGATGACGGCCGGGCAGACGAATCCGCCGAGGCTCGGACCGTCGGGGCCGAGAATGATCGGCATGTCGCCTGTGAAGTCGATCGCGCCGATCGCATAGGCATTGTCATGCAGGTTGGAGGGATGAAGGCCAGCTTCGCCTCCGTCGCTGCGCGCCCATTTCGGCGCGGGGCCAATCAGACGCACGCCGGTGCGGGCGCTATTGAAGTGTACCTCGTATTCGGTCGAGAACAACGTCTCGATATCGTCTTCGAGAAAGAAGTCCGGCGCGCCATGCGGACCATAGAGGACGCCGACCACCCAGTTGCGGGTCAGAGGAGCGGGCGGGCCTGCCGGTTCTGTCTGTCGCTGCTCGGTGCGTGCCAGCCTCAGGACATGGCCAGTCTGGAGCGTGCCGGTCGCATGGCCTCCGAACCGTCCGAGGCCAAAGGTCGCCCTGGAACCGAGCATGACCGGCGCAGAGAACCCGCCGGCAACGGCGAGATAGGAGCGCTGCCCCGGCCCCTCAATCGCACCGATGGCAAGCGTCTGTCCCGCCCTGGCGTTGATGGCTTCGCCATGCGGCAGGGGCAAGCCGTCCAGGCTCATCGGCATGCGGGCGCCTGCAAGCGCGATGGTGATGTCGGAGAAGATCTTGAGCACCGGGCCGGAAACAGTGAGTTCCAGCGCCGCGGTTTCATCGGCATTGCCGACGAGCCTGTTTGCATGACGAAACGAGCGCTCGTCCATCGGGCCGCTCGGCGGCACGCCGACATGCCAGAGGCCGAGCCGGCCGGGCAATTCCTGAATGCTCGACTGCGCGCCCGGGGTCACCACCTCGATCACATCGGACACGAAAGGAAACTCCCTGAGCGCTGTCGTCGCCACATCGCCGCTCGCCAGCAGCTCGGAGCTGGCTATGGCCTTGAGGTATTCCAGATTGGTCTCGATGCCGGCGATGGAGCTTTCCGCCAGTGCGCGCTTCAGCTTCTCGATCGCTGCCGGCCGGTTCTCGGCCGTCACGATCACCTTGGCAAGCATCGGATCGTAGTAGGGGGTGACCTCGGTGCCGGTCTCGATCCAGCCGTCGACACGCGTGCCTGCGGGAAAGACGACTTCGGTCAGCAGACCGGCGCTGGGCCGGAAGCCGGCATGCGGCGTCTCGGCATAGAGGCGGGCTTCGATCGCCGCTCCCTTCGGAACGAGGCTCTCGTTGCCGGAGATTACATCCTCGCCGGCGGCTTGGCGGATCATCCATTCGACAAGGTCGATACCATAGACGGCCTCCGTGACCGGGTGCTCGACCTGGAGGCGGGTATTGACCTCGAGGAAATAGAATTCCTCACGGGCAGGATCGTAGATGAACTCCACGGTCCCGGCGGATTGATAGCGCGCGCAAGCGCCAAGCGCCACGGCTGCCGCATGTAGGCGCTCCCGCATCCGAGGCGAAAGACCGGGTGCAGGTGTCTCCTCGATCACTTTCTGGTTCCGGCGTTGCAGCGAGCAGTCGCGCTCGCCGAGCGCGATCACGCGGCCTTTGCCGTCACCAAAGATTTGGACCTCGACATGTCGGGCCTTGGAAACGAAGCGTTCGAGATAGACGCGAGCATCGCCGAAGCTTGCCTTGGCTGTGCGCTGCACACTTTCAAAGGCGGTCTTAACACTATCGGCATCCTCGCAAAGCTGCATGCCGATGCCGCCGCCGCCGGCTGTCGATTTCAGCATGACCGGATAGCCGATTTCGGTAGCTGCCGCGAGCGCCGTCTCGCCCGTCTCGACAAGACCGCTGCCCGACAGCAGCGGGACGCCGCTTGCGTGCGCCAGTTCACGGGCCGTGTGCTTGAGCCCGAAAGCGGCGATATTATCTGGCGTCGGACCGATGAAGACKATGCCTTCCTTCGCCAGTCGCTCGGCAAAGCCAATGTTTTCAGAAAGGAACCCGTAGCCGGGATGTACGGCTTCGGCGCCCGTTGCCTTGCAAGCCGCAATGACGGCATCGATATTGAGATAGCTTTCGGAGGCATGTGCTGGGCCGAGCCTGACAGCCTCGTCAGCCATCAGCGATGCCTTGGCAAAGCGATCGGCGTCCGAATAGACGACGACGGAGGCAATGCCCATGCGTTTCAGCGTTTGGATGATCCGGACTGCGATTTCGCCGCGATTGGCAATCAATACCTTCTTGAACATCTCAAGCCTCACCGTCCCAGACGAGAACGCGGATCGGCGTCGGATCGAATCCATTGCAGGGATTGTTAATCTGCGGGCAATTGGAGATGACGAGCAGCACGTCCATCTCGGCCTTCAGCTCGACATAATCGCCCGGCGCGGAGATGCCGTCGACGATCGTCATCTTGCCGGTAGGCTCGATCGGCACGTTCATGAAGAAGTTAATATTGGGCACGACATCGCTCTTGCCCATGCCATGCTTTGCGACCTCGAGAACGAAATTGTCCCGGCAGGCATGGAGATATTTGGTGCCGTGGCCGAAGCGCACCGTATTGCTTTCGCAGGAGCACGCGCCGGCAGACGTATCGTGGCGTCCGCAACTGTCGGCCGTCATCGTCAACATGATGCGGCCTTCGTTGGAGATGATACCGGTGCCCGTCGTGACATAGGCCGCACCCTGCTCGCGCATGGTGTCCTGGCTGGAATAGCGTTCCGAATAATCTTCGGCATTGTAGAACAGCGTGTCGATGGCCTGCTGGCCGTAGCTGTCTTCGATGCGCAACGTCTGACCCTTGCGGATCACCGTCGAGAATGGTGCTTCGGCGGCAATGAAGTGATCCTGCACGGCGTTTTCGAGCGTGCGGAAAGAGGCGGTCTGGATGAAATCGATCATGATCGTCTCTCCCTGGATCAAAGGGTGGCGGATGCGTTGTTCTCGAAGCCGCGCACAGCCTCGGCAGTGGCGGTGCGGCACAGGTCGTCGTCGGCGACGGGCCGGACGGACAGTCGGGTCACGGTTACCGGCTTCGGTGCGTAGACGGGGCTCGGATCGAGCGGATGCGGGCAATTGGAAAAGCCCATGATCATCTCCATCTCGGCGCGCAGCTCGACATAATCGCCCTCATGCGGCAGCTCCGACTTCCATGCGAACTTGCCGTTCGCGTCGACACGAACGGGAGCAAAAAGTGCGAGCGCGGCGGGAATATCGCGCTTGTCCAATCCAGCCTTGGTCGCAAGTTTGATGAAATTGTCGCGGCTGTTGCGGGTGCCTTCGCCGTATTTCGCCAGGTTCGAAGCGGCGGTGGAACCACCCATCAGGCAGTCATGAGCACCGGAAGAATCCTCCGTGATGGAGAACATCACGCGGCCCATGTCGGAGAAGATCACTCGCCCTTTCGAAAGGGCGGTAGTCCATTGCATCTTCACTGTGTCAGGCAGATTCAGCCGCTCGCTCGTGTCGACGGCGCTCCACGCAACGAGTGACACGGTMGAGAAGCCCTGTTCCTGGGCGACGCGTAGCGTCTCGCCGCGCTTGATGCGTGTCGACCAGTACCAGCCGCCCGGTATGATCTCCTGATGGACGATCAGCGTGGCATCGATCGGCGGGGCGGGAAGTGGGCTCGGTGTCGGCAAGGCCTTGGGCGCAAATTCCAGGCCCTTCCTTTGGTGGTCCTCGTAACGGGCGCGATTGGCGGCGATTTCTTCCTGCGAACGTCTGACGTGCTGCATGGCTAAATGTCTCCCGACGGTGCCAGGTCGTCCCGGCGGTGCCCCTTTGAAGCGAACGGGCCGTCCCGGTCGGGGCTGAAGATCGAGGCGGCGCCGGCGATACGCGGCGGCCAGATGGAAATGTCCTTGGTGATCGTTGCGCCGTAGCGCTCCTTTTCTTCCGGCCGGTCGCGGCGGCGTTCGAAGGCAACAACCCGGGTGGCGAGTGTGAAGGCTTCGCGCATGTCGTGCGTCACCATAACGACGGTCATCTGCGTCTCGTGCCACAAACGCTTCATCAGCGTGTGGATTTCGGCGCGAATGCCGGGATCGAGTGCGCCGAAAGGCTCGTCGAGCAGCAGCACCTTGGGCCGCATGATGAGCGCCTGCGCCAGCGCGAGGCGTTGCTGCATACCCCCGGAAAGCTGTGCCGGATATTTGTCCTCGTCGCCGGCAAGGCCGACGTCTGCCAGGAGTTGTCGCGCCTCGTCGGTCGCATTTCGGCGCGCGGCGCCAAAAAGCTTGGCTTTGTAGCGCGAGCCGGCGAACTCCTTGCCAAGCAGCACGTTGCCGAGGGCGGTCAGGTGCGGGAAGACCGAATAGCGTTGGAAAACCACGCCGCGGTCGGCGCCCGGCTCAGACGGCAGCGCCGCGCCGTCGAGAGAAATCGTGCCTCTCGTCGGTTGCTCCTGCCCCAACAGCATGCGCAGAAAGGTGGACTTGCCGCAGCCGGATGGACCGACCAAGGCGACGAAGGCGCGGGAGGGGACCGTCAGGGACACATCCTCKAGCACGATCTGGTCGCCATATTCCTTCCAGATCTTTTCTATCCTCAGCTCGCTCATGCCTGCTTCTCCAGTTCGGACCAGGGAAAGACGACGATGCGGAGACGATCGAGAAGATAGTTCATGAGCACGGCAAGCAGCGTGATCCAGACGACGTAGGKAAAGATCACGTCCATCGACAGATATCGGCGGACGAGAAAGATGCGGTAGCCGAGGCCGGAATCGGACGAGATCGCCTCGGCGGCGATTAGGAACAGCCAGGCCGGCCCGAGCTGAAGTCTCAGGCAGGTAATCAGGCGCGGCAGGATCTGCGGCAACACGACACKAAGTGCGATCTGCCACGAGGAGCCGCCAAGCGTTTCGGCCTTGACKATCTGCTCGCGCGGCAATTCCAGCGCCTTCAGCGCCAGATCGCGGATCATCGTCGGCGCAACGCCKATCACGATAAKAGCGATCTTGGAGGTCTCGCCAAGGCCCATGACGATAAACAGGATCGGCAGCAGTGCGAGCGGCGGCACCATTGAAATGACGGCGACGAAGGGCGACAACAAGGCTCTCAGATAGGGCAGCATGCCGATGAGCATGCCGAAGCAAAGCGCGATCGCCGTGGATAGGCCGAGGCCCGACAGGAGCCGCACGACGCTTGCCCAGGTGTCCGACCACAGCAGGTATTCTCCGGTGCGCGGGTCGGCGATGAAGGCCATGCGGTCGATGGCGTCAGCAAAGCCGGCAAGATTGGGCAGCAGTTTGTMGTTGGCGTTTTCGGCAAGCCGCGTGGCCGAGCCGACGGCATAGGCGACGATCAGCAGTGCAAAAGGCAACAGCGTCAAGGCAAGCTGCGCGCCGGGGCTGGGCCTGGTATTGATCCAACGCATGGGAGGCTCCGCGGATGAAGGGACGGGGCGGCGCGATGCCGCCGCCGGAGAAGAGCTCGCTCAGAGCGAAGCGTCGGCCGCGGCCTTCATATAGGTCTCCGTGAAGCGCAGCTTGACGTTCGCGCTATCGCCGAGAACCTTGCCGTCGGGCATTTCGATCCCGATGACATCCGCCGAAGGAGCGCCATTGCCCAGCAGACCCTTCTGGAACAGGAAGCTGCGCACCAGATCCATCGTCTTCGGCAGGTTCGGTGAGGCGGTGAAGGCGACCGCGTCGGCAGGCTTGTCGAAGAGCTTGGTTGCGGCGAGCTGCGCCTCGAAGCCCTTCAGGTCCGTGCCCGATGCTGCTCCCATCGCCTCGCGGGCAGACTTGCCTTCCGGCGTGTCCGCCCTCAACAGCGCGGCCGTTTCATACCAGATACCCGCCAGCGCCTTGCCGAAATCCGGATTGTCCTTAAGGACGTTGCTGTTGGCGGCCATCAGGTCGATGATCTCGCCCGGCACCTGCGAACTGTCGAAGACCTTCTTGGCGGAGGGCTCTTCGAGAATGGTCGAGACCAGCGGATTCCAGGTGACGACGGCGGAGACGTCGGGCGTCTTGTAGGCTGCGACCATGTCGGCATCGGAGGTGTTGACCACCTTCACATCGCGTTCGCTGAGCTTGATGCTGTCGAGCGCGCGGGCGAGCAGATAGTGGGAGACGGAATATTCGACAAGATTGACGTTCTGACCCTTGATGTCGGAAAGGCTCGTCTTGTCCTTGAGGATGACGGCGTCGTTGCCGTTCGAAAAATCGCCGACGATGACGGCCGTCGTATCGACGCCGCCAGCAGCCGGGATCGAAAGGCCATCCATGTTGGTGAGTGTCACGGCATCGAAGGCACCGGCCGTGTACTGGTTCATCGACTCGACGTAATCGTTGAACTGGGTGACCTCGATGTTGATGCCGTATTTGTCGGCCCATTTCTTGACGATGCCGTGGTCGGCCGCATAGCCCCACGGCATCCAGCCGACGTAGATGGACCAGGCGACCTTGAAGCTGGTTTTCGGCGCGGCGCTGGCCGCGGAGCCGAAGCCGAAAATCAGAGAGACCGAAAGGGCCGTTGCGGAAAGGATCTTCGAAAAAGTCTGCATAGAAATTCCCCTTTTGCTTTTTTCAAAAAGGGATCGGCAAAGACCATCGCACCGCCAATCCCTTGGCTTACGAGGTCTCCCGGGCTTTTATCCCGCCGTGCATCCGGTGGGATTTCTCTCCCAGCCGGTGGTAGCTCTCGGACCAGTCACGCCCTCAACGGACGCCGGAACCCTAGCCACCAACTCGGCAGATACGAAGCAAGCACCGTGCCAGATCGTAACTCATTGATTTTTATTTGACTGCATGACGATTGATTGATGTCGAAATCCGTGATGGGTGCAGTTGCGCGAAAATTATGCACTTTCTGACGCCTGAACCATCAACTGAACTTCCATCCCGCAGAGGGTGATAAGAGCAATAGAGCCATCATTCTTGTCACCGCTCAAATGGCTCACCGAGCGAGGCGACGCCGTTGAGCTTGAGTAGGCGGCGATCCGCGGAGATAAGGCCGAGAACGATGATCGTAACGAGATATGGCAGGCACGCGAGCAATTGCGAGGGAACGGCGAGCCCGGTGGCCTGAGCAGCGAGCCCCATCAACGACACCGCGCCAAACAGGCACGCGCCTAAGAAAATCCTTGATGTCAGCCAGGTTCCGAAGACAACAAGAGCAATGGCAATCCAGCCGCGGCCGGCGATCATGCCGTCCGCCCAGAGCGGTGTGTAGATCGTCGAGGCATAGGCACCGGCAAAGCCTGCCATCATGCCGCCGAATGCAACCGCGGCGAAACGGATGGCGATGACGGGATAGCCGATGGCATGAGCGGCTTTCGGATTTTCACCGACAGCACGAAGGACCAGGCCAACCTTGCTGTAGGCAAACAGTGCCCAGATGCCAATGGTCACGACAAGAGAGATCCAGACGACGATATCCTGATTGAAGAGTCCACCGATGACCGGAATTTCCGAAAGCCCGGGGACCGCGATTTTCGGCAGCGTAGTGACCGTCAGGCTCTCATAGCTCTTGCCAAACAGTGCCGAGAGGCCCTGGCCGAGAATCCCAAGCGCAAGGCCGGTCGCGACCTGATTTGCGTTAAAGCCCAGAATAATCCCAGCAAAAATCATCGAGAGGAGAGCGCCACCGAGCCCGGCCGCAAGGAAAGCGAGAAAATGGCCGCCTCCGTGAAAAACGGTAATGAACGCGATGACAGCGCCGAATGCCATCAATCCTTCGATGCCGAGATTGAGGACCCCAGCGCGCTCGACAACGAGCTCGCCTAAAGCCGCCAGCAGAAATGGCGTTGCCGCAGCCAGCATGCCAGCGAGAATGAACTCGATAGCGCTCATGATGCACTCCGGGCAGAAATGGGGCGCCATATAACGCGATAGCGTACGAAAGCCATGGCGATGAGATAGATGAGGAGCAGGCTGCCCTGGAATACGCGGACGGCAGCGATGGGTAGATTGGCGGAGACCATGGCATTATCGCCGCCGATATAGAGCGCCGCCATGACGATCGAAGACACGACGATGCCAATCGGATTGAGACCGCCAAGATAAGCAACGATAATGGCCGCATAACCATATCCAGTCGAGATGGAGCGCTGCAACTGGCCAAGCGGACCGGCAACTTCGGCTGCGCCGGCAAGGCCGGCGGCGGCGCCGCCGATGATCAGCGATAGCCAAATCGCCCAGCTCTCCTTGAAGCCGGCATAGCTCGCGGCCCGGGGTGCCAGTCCGCCGACCTGCAATTTGTATCCGGCGAAGCTTTTCTGCATGAAGATCCATGCCGCAATCGATAGACCGACGGCGAGGATAAGCGAGACATTGACGCGCGTTCCTTCGAACAGGATCGGCACCATGGCATCGTATTGGAACATGACCGACTGCGGGAAGTTGAAGCCATTCGGATCTTTCCAGGGGCCGAGAAGCAGATAATTGAGCAATTGCGCGGCAACGAAGCTCAGCATCAGCGAAACGAGGATTTCGTTGGCATTCAGCCTGACCCGCCAGAAGGCGGTGAGCGAGGCCCATAGCGCGCCGCCAATGGTGCCGAGCAGCAGCATTGCCGGCCAAATCCACTGGCCCGTTGCCTGAGGCATCCAGATGGGGAGGGCTGAGGCGAAGATGGCACCGAGAATGAATTGGCCCTCGGCACCGATATTGAAGACCTTGGCGCGGAAGCCGATCGCAAGTCCCTGTGCGATGAGAAGCAGCGGCCCGGTCTTCAGGAGCACTTCGGAGAATGACGCCCAGGAGATGAATGGCTCGATCAGCATCGCATAGATCACCGCGGCGGGGGCGCGTCCCATGGCGACATAGAGGCCGAGATTGAGAACGATGGTGACGATCAGGGCTATGGGTGGGGCGAGCAATGCAACGGTAACGGAGGCCCGTTCCCGGCGGACCAGACTGGGCAAGGCGTCGAGGAAAGGTCTGTTCATGCGGTGGCTTGCCCGCGCTGTGTGTGTGCTCCGATCATGTATCGGCCAATCTCCTCCGGTTTGGTGGCCCGCGTGACAAGCGGCGGGCTCAGCCTGCCGTGGTGCAGAACCTGTATGAAATCGCTGAGCTCGAATAATTCCTCGAGCTCCTCGGAAATGACGAGGATCGCCATGCCTTCATTGCGAAGGGTGATGAGCCGCTTGCGGATCGCCGAGGCCGCACCGATATCGACGCCCCAGGTGGGCTGAGCGAGGAAAAGAAGCTTTGGCGCCAGCATGATTTCGCGCCCGACGATGAATTTCTGCAGGTTGCCGCCGGACAGCGAGCCGGCTTCCGCCTCGGGACCGCGCGTGCGCACGTCATAGTCCCGAATGCAGTCATTGGTGAAGGCGATCGCCTTCGTCTTGTCGAGCAGGCTGTGCCTAACTAGGTTCAAAGGATGGGCCGTCAGTAGGCTGTTCAGCGTCAGCGACATTTCGGGAACCGCGCCGCGACCCAGCCGATCCTCCGGGACGAAAGCGAAGTCCAGTTTCCGGCGGGCGGCCGAGTCGAGCGTGCCGACGTCCTTGCCCATCATGAAAATCTGGTCGCGTTGAGCCTGCGGCAGGATGGTTTCGCCCGAGATCAGCGCTGCGAGTTCACTTTGACCATTTCCCGAAATTCCGGCAATGCCGAGGATCTCGCCGGCGCGTACCTCCAGGCTGACATTGGAGAGCGGTACGGCGAAAGGATCATCCGGCCGGTAGTCGAGGCCGATAAGCTCCAGGCGTTTCTCGCCTTCCGCCAAAGGCAGTGCCGGCATGGGGTCGGGCATGTCGCGGCCAATCATCATGCGGGCAAGCTCATGGGCATCATGCTCGCGGGGATCGACATGACCGGTCACGTGTCCGCCGCGCAGGATCGTCGCGCGATCGCAGAGCGACTGGATTTCCTCCAGCTTATGCGAGATGAACAGGATGGAGACGCCGCCGTCGCGTAGCCGGCGCAATGTCTCGAAAAGCCTCTCTACCGCCTGCGGCGGCAGCACGGATGTCGGTTCGTCGAGGATCAGCAGTTTCGGGTCGGTCATCAGGCATCGGGTGATTTCCACCCGCTGCCGCTCGCCGACCGATAGCGAATGCACATGGGCKAGCGKATCGACCTCAAGGCCGAATTCATGTCCGAGTTTGCGGATGCGCTCCGCGAGCTCGGCTTTGCGACCGGGAACGATCAGTTGGATGTTCTCGACGACTGTCAGGCTCTCGAACAGCGAGAAATGCTGAAAKACCATGCCGATGCCGGCACGCCTTGCCTCCGCTGGGGAGGCAAGGCTCAGGGGCTGCCCCTGCCATGCGACAGTTCCGTCGTCCGGTCCCTCGACGCCGTAGATCAACTTCATCAGGGTCGATTTGCCGGCGCCATTCTCCCCGAGGATGGCATGGATCGAGCGAGGCGCTACGTCCAGATCGATATGCCGGTTGGCATGGATCTGGCCGTAGCTTTTGGAAATGCCGCGCAGCGAAAGKAGCGGGCTGGTCATGGCTTACTTCGGCAGCGGCGTCTTGACACCCTTGACGTGCCAGTCCATCGCGACGATCTGGGCATCCGTCAGCGTTGCGCCCGAAGCCGCACCTTCGCTGCCATCCGCCTTGGTGATCGGCCCTATGAATGGGGAGAAGCCGCCACTGGCGATCTTTGCTTCGATTTCCTTGATCTTGGTCATGGTTTCGGTCGGGATTGCCGGGCTCCAGTCGACGACCTCGACGACCTTGTCAGCAACGCCGAGGAAGGCGTTGGCGCCCTTGAAGGTTCCCGCGAAATGGGCATCGACCGATGCCTTGAAAAAGGGCGACCAGTCGGTGGCGACGCAGCCAAGATAGGTTTTCGGGGCATATTTCTTCATTGAGGAATTGAGATTGAACGAACGGATACCTGCCTCCTCGCAGGCAGAGATCACGGAGGGCGTATCCTGCGCATTCGAGAAGATCACGTCGCAGCCCTGGGCGATCAGCGCCTTGGCGGCTTCCTGCTCCTTTGCTGGGTCGAACCAGGAGTTGACCCAGACGACCGACACCTCGATGTCGGGCCTGACGGCCTGCGCGCCGAGCGTGAAGGCATTGATCGATGTGATCAATTCGGGAATCGCGAAGGCTGAAACCGAGCCGAGCTTGCCGGTCTTGGAAACGGCCGCTGCCGCCATGCCGAGCAGGTAGGTTCCCTGGAAATATTTGGCAGCGAACGGCGAGAAGTTCGGCGCGACCTGGAAACCCGAGGCGTGCAGGACAGTCACCTTGGGATTGCGGCGGGCGATCTGCAGCGCGCCGTTCTGATAGCCGAAGGAACCAGCGATCAGAAAATGGTTTCCGTCTGCGACCGTCTTGTTCATGATACGGTCGGCATCTGGACCTTCGGCGATGCTTTCGAGGATGGTGACCTTCACCTTGTCGCCATAGGCCGCCTTGATCGGGTCGATACCGGCAGCAAGTGCGTGGCCCCAGCCGACATCGCCGATCGGCGAGGGAACGACGAGGGTGATGCCGAGCGGTTCGTCGGCGGCGAATGCGGAGCGACCGACAAGGGCCGTTGCGAGGCCGGCGGCGGCTACGCTCTTCATGAGTGTTCTGCGGGTCAGATTGTTGGACATGTTAGTTCCCCTCTTTTGGCTTTTCAGAGTTCCACTGTCGCGAGTGCCGTTTCTGCGCCTTGCTAGTTTTCCAGGAGGCAACGGCCATCTCATCCGTCCTCCTCCGCGGGATGAGGATCGGGCTTCAACTCGTGCAGTCGATGAATGCCAGGCATTTCGATAAACCCGTCGATACTGCGCATGGCGCGTAGCCAGAGCCGGATGCTCGGGTAGAAATCGAGCGAGACGCCGCCGTCGGGCGCAAGCGCCACGTAGGGGAAGCAAGCGATGTCGGCAATGGTGGCACGGTTCGATGTCAGGAAGCGCATGCCCCGGAGACCCTGCTCGAAAAGGCCTGCTTCCAGTTCGCGCAGTGCAGCCATCCCTTGCGCTTGCAATGTTTCGATGTTGCCGGGGCGCAAGAGCATTTCGTGCAGCCGCGCGCCACCCAGGTTTGCCGTCAGCCGATGTGAGAAGGAAAGCCACTGCTGCACACGCGCCATCTCTTCGGGCGTGCTGGTTCCCAGCCATTCCCGTGCGCTCTGGGCGGCGAGATAGGCGAGAATGGCAGAGGACTCCGTCAGCACGAGATCTCCATCCTCAAGGATCGGGATGGAGCCCGCCGGATTGAGCGCGAGGAGTTCAGGTCCGCGATGTTCGGCGCCGGGATGGAAATCGACCGGTCGGATTTCCAGCTTGACGCCCAGGATCGCCGCCATGAGGCGGATCTTGTAGCAACTCGGCGATAGGATGTAATCGTAAAGCTTCATTGCGCGACCAACTGTGCGCCGTAGGTAAAATTGTGTCGCTTCAGCCAGCGCCGGTAGGCGACCGACGTCAGGTCGGCCCTGGTCGGGATTTCCATGCCGGGATCCAGCGGCAGAAGTGCCGGGATTTGGTTTTCGAGGATCGAGCGATCCTGCAAGAAAATCATCTGCTGAAAATGGATCAAGTCTGTCATCGGCGTCACGTCATCAAACAGGGCCATCCATGGCCATACGTCGCAAAGGTCTTCCGCGAGAGGCTGCACGAACAGGGTAATGACATCCCATTCGCCCGGTCGGGGAGGGCAGGTCTTGTAAAGCACCGAGCAGGTCGGCGCCGGTACGCGGTACATGTATTCGGTGGTGATGCCACCGGCAGCGGACTTTGCGGCCTGCGGCTGGTAGAATTTCACCTGGGTTGCCCAGACTTCGTCTTCATCCTCGCGGATTTCAACATTGTAGTTTTCGACTTCCGTATGGGGCTCGGCACCGAGAATGTCGGTATGGACGAAGGGGAAATGGGCGATGTCGAGGAAGTTCTCCACTGCCCGCAGCGGCGAGCAGCGCACCCGCACCACGCCGACATCCACGAAGCTGCGGCCGGGCTGATCGGCCTCGGGGATCCCAAAAAGCTCCTTGGTGGGATTGCCAAGGGAAGACCAGACATGGCCATAGCGGACACGGACGGGGAGGACGCGTCCGTCCCCGGATGTTACCTGTGCATTCCCGTCTGGTGTGCGTGTCACCTCGATGGGCTCGCTCATGAGCGCGGTTTTGCTCCCTGTCTCGGTGAGTTGGCTGAAAAGGCCGACCGGGTACCATTCATCGATCATCGCGCCGGTCTTCGTCACGCGACCTCCTTCTGGCGTGTTTCCGCCTGGCGGCGCAGAGCCTCGGCGATGCGCGATGCCGCGATCCGATCGGCTGGGCTGCGATCCTGCTCGATCAGCACATGAATGAGGGTGCGCCCCAATTGCTCAGTTGCCAGCAGTCGGACCCATGGAAAATCTGCGACACTGATCAGCCCATTCGAATCCGTTTTTGCATCAGCCGCGGCTTCGATGGCAGCGATGCCGGCCTCAACCGTCAGTGAGCGCAATGGGACGAGATCGCCCAGGCGCCACGGTTTTGTCTCAGGTTGGCCGACCGCGACCCATATAATGCCATCCGATTCTTCAACCTCCTGTACCGTAACACGGATGGTTTCCGGCGGTACGAGGTTGGGATGGGCAGGGATGCGAACGCATCCTCCTGCTGGCGAATAGCTCCAGCCATGATAAATGCAGGAGAGCGCTTCACCCCGCACAAAGCCGTGGGACAATCGCATCCCGCGATGCGGACAGCGATCCGATGATGCCGTTGTCCGCCCGGACTGGCTGCGCCAGAGAGCGAGCGGTCCTGCTGACGTCCACGCCGGCATAACTGCTCCCGGCAGCAGATCGGCAGAAAGGGCGACAGGCGTCCAGGAGCCGGTCGTATCAAATGGCATACCTTCACTTCCTCAATTTTGCCAATGCGTTAGCGTTCTTGTCCGTACACCGTTGCCGACATTGCGACCTCGGTTGCGCCAGAGGCTTGCATAAAAAATTCGCATTGGCAACAATGGTTAAATAAAAGGCAGCGGATCATTTCTATCTCTGTTGCGATGTCGCTACGGGATCTACAATCCTGCGCTGAATCTCGTCCACCCAGACGTCGATCGGGCCGAGCGAACATCCCATTTCCAGCATATCGATGAGCTCCGCAGGCCCTGCGACCTCGAGCTCGATCCGATCGGCGCTCGCGTGAAGGAAAGCTTGGGAAAGCCCGAGTTTGTCCGCATGGCGGCGTATCCACGGAACGAACGAGGCGGAATTCACCTCGCCGAGGATCGTCATCCGTTCGCGCGGTTCGTCCGCTCGTAATGCCATCATTGAATTACCTGCCATTCGGTGTCGTCAGGATGACACAATAGCGCTTGGCAGCATTTGCGAAAGAGCGGAAAAACGAAACGGGTCTGTGGCGCTATCGCTCGCAGTAGTTTCCCGAAATACGTTCGCCCAGACAATTCAAGGTGCGGTACCCTGAGCGGGTTCACCTTTTGTGAAGGTCCTGCAGCGATGCTGCGCCATCCT
Source organism: Rhizobium sp. BR 317 (assembly GCF_047445835.1). Classification (NCBI taxonomy): domain Bacteria; kingdom Pseudomonadati; phylum Pseudomonadota; class Alphaproteobacteria; order Hyphomicrobiales; family Rhizobiaceae; genus Rhizobium; species Rhizobium sp. BR 317. The sequence continues at coordinate 17,959 of NZ_JARWLB010000037.1, forward strand.
GCGATGATTCGGCTTAAAGGACAAAGAAAGCATGGCGGTTATACAGTTCCCCGTCCATCGGCGCACAGCCGAAGTCGAACGATGTGCAAAAGCCCTCCAGCGCCTTCATGGTGAGGAAGCCAACCGCTTCTGGCGGTCGGAGATGGCCGCGTTTGCCGCTGCGCTCGAACAGCAGGGTATGGACGAAGAGAGCATATCGCGGCAAGCGAGCTGCTTCATGCATGCGGTCCAGATCGCGCTGCAATGCGCCTTTTCGATGAATGAGGCAAGAAGCTAGTCACCTGAATCTGAAGTTCGGTTCATTGTCTTGTGGCAGAATCGCTTGACCGAGGCGAGGATTTGGTCGGCGGATTTGACCCACTTGTATGGTGTTGGATTTTCGTTGTGGGTTTCGATGAAGGCGTCGATGTCGGCTTCCAGTTCTGCGGTGGAACGGTGTACGCCGCGCTGCAACTGCTTTCGCGTCAGCTCTGCGAACCCCGCTCGACCTGATTGATCCAGGATGCCGAGGTTGGCGTGAAGTGAACATGCCAGTGTGGGCGGCGCGCGAGCCAGGCCTTGATCCTCGGCGTCTTGTGCGTCGCATAATTGTCCATCACCAGACGCACGTCCGGCCCATTGGGCATTTCTGCGTCGATCCGCTTCAGGAGGTCGAGGAATTCCGTGGCCCGGTGACGCTTGTAGCCATGACCGATCACCGCCCC
>NZ_JARWLB010000038.1:0-17804 GCF_047445835.1 Rhizobium sp. BR 317
TACCTCGTCAACATGACGAAGCGTGGTGCCGATCAGATCGGCGGGGCGGATTATACCTTCGACTGCACCGGCAATACCAAGGTGATGCGCCAGGCGCTGGAAGCCTCGCATCGCGGCTGGGGCAAGTCCGTTGTCATCGGCGTTGCCGGCGCCGGCCAGGAGATTTCGACGCGTCCGTTCCAGCTCGTCACTGGCCGCACCTGGATGGGCACCGCCTTCGGTGGCGCGCGTGGCCGCACCGATGTTCCGAAGATCGTCGACTGGTACATGGAAGGCAAGATCCAGATCGACCCGATGATCACCCACACCATGCCGCTCGAAGACATCAACAAGGGTTTTGAGCTCATGCATTCCGGGGAAAGCATTCGTAGCGTGGTGCTTTACTAAGACCTGCGTCTCCGACATGACTTTGTCTTGAACGTCCCGCCACAAACGGGACGTTCAATGCAGTACAGATGACTTCGGTATAAGAGCTGCAATGCCCGGCTTGGTATCCGGTCGGCCGTGTCGAGGTAACCGGAAAGCTGGAACGCTTAGGTTAGGCTCGAAGCAAATTTGTCCCAGCCTTCCTTGACCGTTTCCATCGCGACGTTCGTGGATGTGCTGGCAACGTGAGGCAGCGTTGAAATCCGCTCTCCCAAGACCCGACGATATCGTCCGATATCGCGCGTCCTGATCTTGAGCAGGTAATCGAACCTGCCGGCGATCATGTGGCATTCCTCGACTTCCCTGATTTTCTTCACGGCGTCATTGAAACTCTTCAGGGCATCTTCCCGCGTATTCGAAAGCTTCACCTCCACGAACGCGATGTGGTCGAGCTGCATCTTCGCCGGATTGAGGACCGCTTTGAACCCCTCGATATATCCGTCGTTGATGAGCCTCTTGAAGCGAAGCTGACACGGCGTCTTGGATAGGCCGACGCGGGCGGCCAGCTCGGTGATCGACAGCCTGCCATCCTGGGCCAGCGCTTCGAGGATCTTTCTGTCGAATTGGTCTAAATCACTAAAAACGTCGGCTTCAATAGGCATATCGTCAGATCCATGCGCCAATAATAAGTTCATATAGCCTGAAAATCCTCATTTTCAAGTGAGAATGCCGCCGCTCGATCATGTTAGATCTCTCAGCAGGATTGAGGAGCCGCCATGGGCAAGGCCTGCACGGCATTCGGCATCTGAGTTGGCTTCGAACAACACTATGATTTGAGGTTTCCGATGACACATGAGACAATTCGCCAGCGTCAGGACATCGACCTGTCGGCAAACTATCGGCCTATCTCTCTCTCCGCCGTAAAGGCCGCGGTCAGCGTGATGCCGACGAAGACGCGGGATGAGCCGAGGAAGGATTCCCTGAAGCATCTTCTTCTGCCGGAAAGCCTGCCTGAATCATAAGCGCTGAAAACCTTCGATCCAGATMACCATCGCCAATAGGTTTGCAAATGCTCAAAGTCGTCGCCGACGTCGCCAATTCCGACCCCAATTCCCCTAAGCCATTTGCGCAATTCGCGCCTCCGATCAAAGAGCAGTCTGACCTGCGTCGGGCCATCACGGCCGCCTATCGCCGCCCGGAGACCGAGTGCTTGCCTCCGCTTGTGGAAGCGGCGAGGATTCCTGCCGATGTAAAAACATCGGTGCGCGCGACGGCCCGCAAGCTGATCGAGGCGCTCCGTGCGAAGCATAAGGGCACGGGCGTCGAGGGTCTCGTTCACGAGTATTCGCTCTCCAGCCAGGAAGGCGTCGCTCTCATGTGTCTTGCCGAGGCGCTCCTGCGCATTCCGGACACGGCGACACGCGATGCCCTGATCCGGGACAAGATCGCGGAAGGTGACTGGAAGTCCCATATCGGCGGCGGCCGGTCGCTTTTCGTCAACGCGGCGACGTGGGGCCTGGTCGTCACCGGAAAACTGACGGGGACCGTCAATGACCGAAGCCTTTCAGCAGCCTTGACCCGGCTTATCGCCCGCTGCGGCGAGCCAGTCATCCGCCGTGGCGTCGATATGGCGATGCGCATGATGGGCGAGCAATTCGTCACCGGCGAGACGATCGAGGAGGCATTGAAGCGCGCCCATCCCCTTGAGGTACGGGGCTTCCGCTACTCCTACGACATGCTCGGCGAGGCAGCGACCACGGCTGCCGATGCCCGCCGTTATTATCGCGACTACGAGAACGCCATTCACGCGATCGGCAAGGCCTCCGGCGGCCGCGGCGTCTACGAAGGTCCCGGCATTTCGATCAAGCTTTCGGCCCTTCATCCGCGCTACGCCCGCACGCAGTCGGACCGCGTCATGGATGAGCTGCTTCCCCGGGTTCGCGAGCTGGCGCTGCTCGCGCGCAAGTACGATATCGGCCTGAACATCGATGCGGAGGAGGCGGATCGTCTCGAACTGTCGCTCGACCTGCTGGAAGAGCTTAGCTTCGACCAAGAGCTTAAGGGCTGGAACGGCCTGGGCTTTGTCGTCCAGGCCTACGGCAAGCGCTGCCCTTTCGTGCTCGATTACGTCATCGATCTGGCACGCCGCTCCGGCCGGCGCATGATGGTGCGGCTGGTGAAAGGCGCCTATTGGGACGCCGAAATCAAGCGCGCGCAGCTTGATGGTCTTCCAGACTTCCCTGTCTACACGCGAAAAATCCACACAGACGTTGCCTACGCCGCGTGTGCCCGCAAGCTGCTCGCGGCGACGGACGCCGTCTTTCCGCAGTTCGCCACGCACAACGCCCAGACGCTGGCCACCATCTATCATCTGGCCGGCCCGGACTTTCAGATCGGCAAGTACGAGTTCCAATGCCTGCATGGCATGGGCGAACCTCTTTATGACGAAGTTGTCGGCAAGCAGAAGCTGGATCGCCCCTGCCGCATCTATGCCCCGGTCGGCACGCATGAGACGCTGCTTGCCTATCTGGTTCGCCGCCTGCTCGAAAACGGCGCCAATTCCTCCTTCGTTAACAGGATCTCGGATGCGAACGTCTCGCTCGACGAACTCGTGGCCGATCCGGTGGATCTCGTCGAAGCAAACGCGCCGGTTGGCAAGCCGCATGACCTGATCGCCCTGCCTCGCAATCTCTATGGAGGCGAAAGGCAGAACTCGTCCGGAATCGATCTTTCGAATGAAGCCGAACTTGAGGCGCTCGCGGCTAATCTTGTCGCCACGACGCGGCAGTCATGGCATGCCTTGCCTCTGCTTGCCGATGGATCCGTCGAGGGAGAGACGAGACCGATCCTCAATCCTGCCGACCATGGCGACGTCGTTGGCCAGGTCACCGAAATCGGGATCGATGCCGCCGCGAAGATCGCCCGGCTTGCGGCCGAGGGTGCGCAACAATGGGCTGCCGTCTCGCCGGCGGACCGCGCCGCATGCCTCGAGCGTGCCGCCGACATCATGCAGTCGCGGATMGAGACGCTGATGGGCGTCATCATGCGTGAGGCAGGCAAATCGGCGGCAAACGCGATCGGCGAAGTGCGCGAAGCGGTCGACTTCCTCCGCTACTACGCGGGACAGGCGCGCCGAACGCTCGGCCCCTCGCACGCGCCGCTTGGCCCAATCGTCTGCATCAGCCCGTGGAATTTCCCGCTCGCGATTTTCACGGGGCAGGTCGCCGCGGCGCTCGTCGCCGGCAACTCGGTGATGGCGAAGCCGGCCGGCGTCACGCCAATCATCGCGTTCGAGAGCATCAAGATCCTGCACGAAGCCGGGGTGCCGAGGGGCGCGCTTCAGTTCGTTCCGGGTAGCGGTCGCCTTGGTGCTGCGCTGATCGACGCGCCGGAGACCGCCGGCGTCATGTTTACCGGTTCCACCGGTGTCGCGCGACTTATCCAGGCACAGCTTGCGCGGCGGCTGTCCAAGTTCGGAAAGCCGATCCCGCTTATCGCCGAAACGGGCGGTCAGAATGGCATGATCGTCGACTCGTCGGCTCTGGCCGAGCAAGTGGTCGGTGATGTCATCGCATCGGCCTTCGACAGCGCCGGTCAGCGCTGCTCTGCGCTGCGCGTCTTGTGTTTGCAGGAGGAGATTGCCGATCGAACCCTGAACATGCTGAAGGGCGCGCTCCAGGAGCTGAGCATCGGTCGGACGGATAGGCTCAGCGTCGACGTCGGGCCGGTCATCAATCATGAGGCCAAGTCGGAAATCGACACCCATATCGAGAAGATGCGCGGCCTCGGCCGTAAAATCGACCAGTTGCCGCTGCCAGAGACTGCAACGCTCGGCACCTTCGTGCCGCCGACCATCATAGAGTTGAAGACGCTTTCGGACCTGACGAAGGAAATCTTCGGCCCCGTGCTGCATGTGATCCGTTACCGCCGCCAGGATCTGGACCGGTTGATCGACGACATCAACGGCTCGGGCTACGGCCTGACGTTTGGGCTGCATACGCGCCTGGACGAGACGATTGCTCGCGTCACGGGGCGGATCAAGGCCGGCAATCTCTACGTCAACCGGAACATCATTGGCGCCGTTGTCGGCGTTCAGCCATTCGGCGGACGCGGGCTTTCGGGAACGGGACCGAAAGCGGGCGGCCCGCTCTACATCGGTCGTCTGGTGCAAAAAGCGCCGGTTCCTCCGCAGCATAGCTCCTTCCATATCGACCCCGCGCTTTCGGATTTCGCCCTCTGGCTTTCCGGAAAGGGCAAAAGCGATGACGCCGAGGCGGCGCGCGAACTCGGGAGCCTTTCTGCCGTGGGTCTCGAAAAGGAGCTTGCCGGCCCTGTCGGCGAACGGAATGTTTATACGCTCCATCCCCGCGGCCGGGTGCTTCTCGTTGCCACAACGGAGCGAGGCCTCTATCGCCAAATCGCTGCAGCACTCGCGACCGGCAACCATCTGGTCGTCGACGAAAGTTCCGGACTTCGTTCAACGCTTACGGGCCTTCCGGCCAGCGTTGCCGCACGCCTGGCATGGACGACGGACTGGAATGCCGATGGCCCCTTTGCCGCCGCTCTGGTGGAAGGAGACGCAAAACGGGTCCTCGAGATCAACCAGCGGATCGCCGCGCTTGATGGACCGCTTGTCCTTGTCCAGTCGGCGACGACGGCGGAGCTTGAGAGCGATATCGAGGCCTATTGCCTCAACTGGCTTGTCGAGGAGGTTTCAACCTCGATCAACACGGCGGCCGCCGGTGGCAATGCCAGCTTGATGACGATCGGATAGGTCCCTTATGTTTGGCGGCGGCACTCGAAATGCCGGGAGCCGTCGCTGTTCATCCAAAACGATCCGCCATCTCGATGAGCAGCACCAAACGATTCCTGCCAAGGACTTTTGTCGTCGCATTACCTATCCGCCTACTTGTAGGTGATCGTATCGCCGACTCTTGGACGATTGAAGAAATGGCGATCGAAGGTGTAGCCATTCGAGCCGGTAACGGACGCAAAGAACGCCGAGACGGGGGTCGTCAATGTATATTGCACCCGCGTTAGCACGACCTGCACGCCGGTTTCCTGTATCTGCGAAGGTATTGTGATCGTGCTTGTCGTGCCGGAGGTAAGGGCTGTTGTATTCAGCGCGGCAGACCAGTTGACCGTCGCGGCGCCGCTGCTGCTGATATCGTTCACCGAGACAGTGATCGTAAGCCCTGTGGTGGTATAAGGCTGCAGGATGAAGCTGGCGCCGGTAAGAAGCTTCGCGACGTCGGCCTTTGTCCAAGTGCCCTGCTGTGAGATCATGTCGCCGGTAGTGGAGGCAATCTCGTCTATCTTTCGGCTGACTGTAAGCGCATGGCCGAGATCAATGGAGCCAAACAGCAGAACCACCAGGAGCGGCAATAGGAGGGCGAATTCCACCCCCGAGGCGCCCGACCGATCGCATGCCAGATAACGGATGCAGAATTTGGCCAACCGGCAAGAGGACAGGTTCCGTTTCGGGATCATGTTAGAAAGGCTCGTTTCGGAACAGAACGGCAGATCCGAGCAGATAGCGGCCATCGGAAAGCTCGGCGCTCGACAAGGTGAAAAAATTGACGACGGCAGTCCAGGGCAGAAATGCCTGGACAAGGATGTAGTCGCTGCCCTTGCCGATATTATAGGTCTCGGTGACGGCGAGCTTGCCGCTGCTGTCGATGGGGTTGGTGCTGGCGACGGTTGATATGTCGGAAAGCACATCGACCTTTACCAACAGATTTCCGGAGCATTCGAACGCCAAAAGCATATCGGTGCAAATTTGGGCTTTGAAATCGGCCAATGTGAGATTTGAGGACGCGGCCTCGCCGGTCCGGATCATTCGCGAGATCTTCTGCACCGAAGCGTCCAATGCAGAGTCGATGAAAAACATCAGCGACACTTCGATGATCGCGAATATGAACATAAACAGTGGCAGGGCCAGGATCGCGAATTCGATCGCAGCTACGCCGCGGCGATCGGCGAGGAGGCGGCGCAGAAGTGCAAACGGTTTCGCCTGCCTCATTGGGTCAGCCGAACGGATGTGAGATATTGAGTGAAAAGTGCTGACAGACCTGTCGTGATGTCTGTCGACGATGACGCGGAAATAAACAAGCTCTTGGAAGATGCGCAGTCGGCAAGCGCATAGGGGATGTAGTCGCGTCTCGTGATGCTGGTCGAGACCCCGCTATCCATCGTGCCGCCCCAGGTGCTCTTCCAACTGGCGCTCGCCATGGTCGAGCCGACAGTTGCGTTATAACCCCAGTCCGTGGTGATCGGCAGATATTCGGTATAAAGAACCGCCATGGTGGCGGACTGGTTTTTGACGTAGGCACACCAATCCGGATTAAGCGGTGCTACCTTGTTCCAATATGGTCCAGACACGGCCTTCCCTTTCGACCATGTCACCCCGTCGGTTACCCATTCGCGTTGCGACTGGACGCCGTCCGTCAGCAGGAGAACCAGTTTGAGCGGTTTGGACGAAGAGGTGCCATCGCCACCAGTTCCGACCATCTTCTTCAGCGCGGTCAAGGAGACGTCAAAATAGGTATAGGTCGTCGACGTTGCGCTTGTGAGACCGTAGCTGTCGGTGGTGAGGCGTTTGCGCGCGGTCGTGGTATCCAGCGTCGGAGCGAGAACTTCCGTGGCCGTATCACCCAAGCTGTATAGCCCGACTTTGATGCGTGCATGACTGCTATCGGACTTATCGATCATATCGAGCACTTCACCGACGGCATCTACGGCAACGTCGGCGCGCAGTTTTATACTCTTTGCGGTGCTATATTCGTAGTTGTTGGCGTAAGATTTACCGCTGACTGTGTGCGCATCGCCCGTGTGGCAGGCAAACTGGCAGCCGATGCCGGAATACATGGTCTGCTGACCCGCCGTCGTTGCCGCCAGAAGCATCGATGGCGATTTGTCGATCACGATGTAAACGTTGAGATAGGACGTGGCCGGTCCTTCGACGGCACTTTCCACACTGACGGGAACCGTCGTGATATTCGCAAGCTGCATCAAAGTCGTCGGAACAGTGCCGCTCGCCGTCGCCGTTATGCGATGGTTGGTCGTATCGATCTCGATATCGCCAAGCGAATAGCTGCTTTCGACCTGCGCGTGGAACCAGTCGGAAACTTTTTCCTTGAGGGCGTCAGAGTCATCGGTGTCGATCTGTTTGACGGCGGCGATTAGGGCCGCATCAAGATCGGCCTGCATACTCTGCCTGACATTGTAGGCCCGGATGTAGTCGAAGCTCGCGCCAACGGCGAGGATCATAGGCACCATGGTGAGGGCAACAACGATTGCGACGTTGCCGCCTCTGTCTCTTCGCAGACCACGAAGGGTCTCGACGAGCCAATTAAGTGAATATGAAAAACCCGAGCTCAAAAAACACCGTCACTTATCTCATAAAAATAGTGACGACGATGACGTACCGAAGAAGGTTAATCTTCCATGCATTCTCATCTGCTGCGGCGGAAAGCACGCTGTCGGTCTGCTATTCTGTGCGCAAATTGTACATGCCTGCGGATTCTGGATATTAGTATGACAAATATCGCTCATCGCTATCTGAGATGGCTGGAGGGAGCGAAGCGCCGCTATCCTGAGCCAGAATTGGGTAAGATGCTTGGCAATATGCTCGGAGGACCGCATTGCTGTGGTCCTCCGATGTGTTTGTTTTAAGCCTGCGCCGTGGTTCTTGCCGGCACGACGGCATTGACCGCGACCGCGACGAGGATGTTTGCCGCGAGCGCAAGCAGTCCGGTGTAGACCGTGAAGGGTTCTCCGCCGAGGCTGATCAGGTGCAAAGGCTTCCAGCCGGCATCCCAGACGAGGAAGGTGCCGCCGATGAAGCCGACGAACCAGCCGGCGAGCAGGCCCGGCGCCCGGAACCAATTGGTATAGAGGCCGAAGACCAGGGCAGGCAGCGTCTGCAGGATCCAGATGCCGCCCAGCAATTGCAGGTCGAGCGCAAACTGCGTCGGCAGGAAGATGATGACGAGCAGGGCACCCACCTTGACCACGAGCGAGGTGATCTTGGCCACCTTGGCTTCGCCCGCGCTGCTTACCTTTGGGTCGACATAGGCCTTCCAGAAATTGCGGGTGAAGAGATTGGCGGCACCGATGCTCATCACCGCAGCCGGAACCAGGGCTCCGATCGCGATTGCCGCAAAGGCGAAGCCGGCAAACCAGCCCGAAAACAGCGTCTTGAACAAGGTCGGCACGACATCATTGGGGCTATCAAGTTTCAAGCCGGCGGCATGGCCCATATAGCCGAGCAATGCCAGCAGACCGAGCAGCAGCGTATAGGCGGGCAGCAAGACGGCATTCTTGCGAATGGTCTTGCCGCTGTTGGAGGCAAATATACCMGTCAACGTGTGCGGATACATGAATGCGGCGAGCGCCGAGCCCAAGGCGAGCGTGGCGTAGGCGACATATTGATTGGGGCCCAGGAGAAGGCTTCCCGATCCCTTTGCCTGGAATGCGGCATCGGCTGCGGCGAAGACATTGGCGTAGCCGCCGAGTTTTGAGGGAATGAGCGCCACGGCAGCGATCACCACGACATAGATCATGATGTCCTTGACGAAGGCAATCAATGCAGGGGCACGCAAGCCGGCCGAATAGGTGTAAAGCGCCAGCACCACAAAGGCGATCGCCAACGGCAGTTCGCCATGGAGGCCAAGTGCCTTCAGGACCGCGGTCATGCCGACGAGCTGCAGCGCGATATAGGGCATGGTCGCGATGACACCGGTTGCCGCTACGGCGAGTTCGAGCGCGCGTGAACCATACTGGCCATGTACGACGTCGCCGGCAGTCACGTAGCCGAAATCCCTTGCCCGCTTCCAGAGAACCGGCATGACCATGAAGACGAAGGGATAGACGACGATCGTATAGGGCAGAGCGAAGAAGCCATAGGCTCCGACCGTATAAACAAGCGCTGGAACGGCGATCACCGTATAGGCCGTATAGAAGTCGCCGCCGACCAGGAACCAGGTGATCCAAGTGCCGAAGCTGCGGCCACCCAGGCCCCATTCGTCGATATKGGCAAGTGTGGCCGGTTTCCGCCAGCGGGACGCGACGAAGCCCAAAATCGTCACGAGTGCGAAAAAGAAGAGGAAAACGGCAAGCGCCGTGCTGTCGATGTCAGTCGTCATGGCGCGTGCTCCGATAGGCGATATAGGTCAGCGTCGCGGTGATCGGGACCCAGGCGAGCTGGTACCAGTAGAAGAAGGGAAAACCGAACAGGGCCGGCTCGTGGCTATTGTAAAGGGATGGCCAGAGCAGCCCGATATAGGGAATGATGAGCAGCCAGAGCGCTGCCTTGCTTCGTGGTTTTTCCATGTCGGATACCTTCCGGCGCCACATATGGCGGCAAGTTGCGGTTATCAGCGTGGAAGGTTGCGTGTCAGTCGCTAGCAGAGACGAACTCACTTGTGCCGTTGCAACCAGTTTCCCCGGCTGAACGGAAGCAGACGTCGTGCATTTGAAATCCTCCCAGCGGCTCGCCCTCCAGCAAGCCGCAGTGAAGTCCTACGGTGACGGTTTTCGTGAGACAAGATGCCGGACGAGGGAAATGGCGGAGCCTACCCAGAAGTGGGTAGGCCGCGATTCATCGCGTTTTGAGGCTGATGCCATGATCGAGCGCATAGCGGATGAGGCCCGCGGTCGTCGCAATGTTAAGCTTCTTCTTGACGTTCTTGCGGTGCGTTTCGGCCGTTGCGGGCGTTATGCCGAGAACCTCGGCCATCTCCTTGTTGCTGCTTCCGGAAACGATGAGACTGAGGACGTCGCGCTCGCGCGGCGTCAGGGGATCAGTGTCATCTCCGTTCTTTCGCTCCATCAGCACGTCGACGACACCCGACGAGAAGTATGTTCCGCCCCGGGCCACCGTTTCGATGGCCAAAACGATTTCGTCGGTCGAGACATCCTTTAGGACGTAACCGGCGGCGCCGCGCATCACGGAGGAAGAGATGTACTCCCGGCTGTCATGCATGGAGAGCATGACGACTCGCGTTTCGGGCAATTCGTTTCGAAAGAGTTCGATGGCATCGATCCCGTTCAGCTTCGGCATGTTGATGTCCATCAGCACGACCGCAGGCCGGGTATCGCGGCCGATGTCCAGGCCGGTCTGAGCGAGCCCTGCCGTTCCCACAACGTCTATATGATCATAGGTTTCGAGCACGGCCTTTAGCCCATCGATCACCAGCGGGTGGTTGTCGATCAATAGCACCTTGATTTTAGGACATGCCGTCATGCAGCTTCGACCTGATCGCGGGGCTGCAGATTGGCCGATTTCGGCATCATCGCCGTCAGTGTCGTGCCAGCGGCGGTGCTGTCGATTAGAAGCAGGCCGCGGAAATGCGCCATTCGCTCCTGCATGTTGCGGAGGCCCAGACCGTGCCCGCCGGCATCGGAGGCTTTGGTATCACCGAAGCCCGTGCCATTGTCGGAGACGGTCATGCGTGCCCGCCCGCTGTCACTCCAGAGCCGCACCGCAAGGCGGCTCGCGCCTGAATGCCGCTCGACATTGTTGAACGCCTCCTGAGCGACGCGGTAAAGAGCCGTGCTGGCCTCGGGCTTGAGTCGGTCGACGAAACCGGACGCTTCGATTTCGGTGACAATCCCGCTCCGCTCCTGGAAATTATGGCACAAAGCTTCGAGAGCCGCCGTCAGGCCCATATCGTCGAGCACACGCGGACGGAGATCATGGGACAGCCGCCGGATCTCCTTGATCGCGCCATTCAACGCCTCCACGCCGCGCTCGATCGTGAGCGCCGCATCGTTGACGTCGATCCTGACCTTCCGGCCGGCGAGATCCATGGCATAGCGGACGCCCAAGAGGTTTTGCGAAACCCCGTCATGCAGTTCGCGGGCAAGCCGGGCGCGCTCTTCCTCCTGTGTGTCGATAACCCGTTGTGTCAGCTCCTTGAGCCTGCCATCGGCCATGCGTCGCTCATGAAAGGTCAGCAGCATGCAGGTGGTGAAGACGACGATGACAGCCGGAACGGCAATCATCGCCACGATCACAAAGGTACTTTTGATGCTGGCGCGCATGCTCGCATTCGCCGCCGCCGTCTGCGCGTAGACATCGTCGAGATAAACGCCCGTTCCCACGACCCATCGCCATTTGTCTAGGCCKACGACGAAGGACAGCTTGTCGGCCACCTGGCCGCTGGATGGCTTTTGCCATTTGTACTGGTGCAGCCCGCCGCCCGCCTTTGCCGTCGCGATCAGCTCGGCGATCACCTTGTCTCCGTTCGGATCGGTCAGATCGAGCCAGTTGCGGCCGGGCCGGAAGCTCTGGCGCGGATGGACGATATTGTTGCCGTCATAGTCGTAGACAAAGAAATATCCGTCCTTGCCGTAGTCGAGCGAAGCGAGGATCGCCGCGACCTTCGCCTTGGCTGCCTGATCGTCCGCCGCCGCGTCTCCATAGGTCGTCTGGATCGCGGAAACGGCAAGATGGGTCAGGTTGAGGATCTCCGTTTCCTTGGACTTCAGCATGTTCTGCTCGAAGGTCGCGATATTGACTTGCGTGAGGTTCGCCGACTGCCAAGTGATGAAACTGGTGATCGCCAGGATCGCGATCACAAGCGGTATGATCGCCAGCGCAATGATCTGGTGCCTTAGCGACAAGAGATGGCCCTCCCAAGTTTCTCGGCCGATTTCGTCCGCGTCTCTCCTCTTCACGGACCGCCGAAATATCTTTCACTAAAGCGGCAAGGATAATGCACGGTCAAGTATGGCGCTTGCCCGATCGGGTGACGTTCCACTCCACGCGGTGGCGGATGACAGCGAGCCAAGGTGCGAGCACGTCGCAATAGTGTTGCTTTTTCGCAACGATTCGCGCCCKACATTCTACAATGTGAAATTGCATACTTGCCGATCGGCCGATCTCATGTACTATGGCCGCATCCGCAATCAAATCAGAGGAGGCGTGAAATGAAATCTATTCTCATGTTTAGTCGCTTCTCTGGCGGAATGGCTGCAGTGGTGTCGATGCGATGTGCCTCGAGCCCAAGCCAACATTGGCACCCGGGCTATTAAGCCTCGGATTTTCTGCCCGTTTAGCATTTTCCTTGTTACCTTGACGTGACCGGCTACCGGAGCGCTCGTTTGCATTTCCGCGTCGGTATCCGCGCGTCTTTTGACCTTCGAAAGGACCCGGCTGCATCGTTGCGCTGGGAAAGAAACTATGCGCGAAGAACAATCTTTAGTTGCCGACACTCTCGCGGCGACCGTTGATGAACTCTGCCTGAAATTCGGCGTCCGGAAGACCGCGTTTGCGTTGTTCCTCGCCGGATGGAGGCATCAGAAAACGGTAAATCAAACCTCTCACCTGTCCAACCGCATGCGCCAGGATATTGGCCTTCCGGAGGGTGAGGAAACGTGCGGATTTTCTGTTTTGAATTTCCGGTCATGGTGAGGGGCCGGAATGACCAGGCTAGGGCAAGGGGTGAAAGAGACGCCTCTCGCTCCATTCCCGGCCGGCTCGGGGCCGGTTTGGAACCATCGCTATGTGGACATGGCGCGCCCGCCATTGGGTGCGCCCGGCTCTTTTCTATTCGGCGTGCTGAGGTCAAGCGCTTTTGAGCTTTCAGCTTCTCGATGGTATGGCGTCTCTCGCGGGCCCTCGCTTCTCTTCGGGATCGGCACACGGCCCTCCCATGGGATCAGTAGAATGAGATGGCCCAATCTGTTGCGCGTTCTGACCGCGGTGAAGCGATCGACACAAGAGCCCAAGCGAGCTCATCTCATCCATCGTCCCGCGAAGGACGCCTTTCCACCGGTTGGCGGAACATTATTGTCTCTTTCCAGCAATCCACTTAGACGGACGCAGGCATATTTTCCCTCGTCCAGCGGAATTCTATTCCGTCGCTCCACATGCGGTCATGATCACGGCAAGCCGTCGCGCCAAGGCGACAATTGCCTTTTGCCGGCCGCGTCGCTTGGCGATCTGCATGGCCCACGCTTTGAGCCAGGACCATTTCTGGACCCGTGTCAGCATGACCTGTGCGGCCTCATAGAGCAGCACTCGCATGGCTTCAGCGCCGCACAACGAGATCCGGCCGACACGGCGGCTTTCACCGGATTGGTTGAGAACTGGCGTCAATCCGAGGGATGGCCCAACAGCTTTCGAACTCTTGAAGCGGGCGGGAACGTCGATCGTGCTGATAAAAGCGAGCGACGTAACCGGGCCGACACCAGGAAGCGTCATCAAACGTGTGCAGATCGCATCGCTCTTGGCGATTTCCAACACTTGCCGATGCAGGCGGGAAAATTCCTCACGCAGCTTCCGCCTGGCGGCCAGGAGCGCGGCCGCGATCTGCGCCAGATCGGGCATGCCTTCAGTGAGCTCGCGGATCCTATCCTCGAAATTGACCGTTCCGACCACGCCAACTTTGAGCCCAAAATTGCGCAAGAGACCGCGAACGTCATTCTCGATGGCAATTGCCTTTTCCTGCAGAAGCTTGCGCGCCGTTAAAAGCGCACGGTACTTCTGGCTCGTCAACGTCTTCACATGGACCGGGCGGAACAGGTTAACACGCATCATCTGTGCGATGCCCCGCGCATCGTTGCGATCGCTCTTGTTGATCTGGGCCTTGAGGAAAACTTTGGTGTGCCGTGTCTCGATGCAGATTGCTGCCTGCCTCAGCAATCCGGATGAGGGAGAGCTCTCCGTCTCACTGGCCGTGGACGGTGGCGGCGGCCGTTCTGGCAAGGTCTCGCATTTAACAGCCAAGTGACCGCACTGGTGGTGTGTGGCACTACTGGGTGCGGCTTGACGTAGTGGTCGCCATCGCATTCAACGTTTCCGCGTCGCGTCCATAGATGTCGTCGTAATATTCGACAGTTCCGTCTGTAGTCGGCCATGCGGTGAAGTAAGCAACATAGACAGGCACCTGTTCAGGAAGCAGCATGTCCTTCTTCTCTCCACCCGCTATCTGCTGGCTGACGAAGTCGACCGTCTGATTGAGGACGGCCGCCGCCATGCCACGGGGGTTCTCCAGACGCACACAGCCGTGGCTGAACATGCGGTCCTGAGACGCGAATTTGCCGCGAGCCGGCGTGTCGTGCATGTAGATGTCGTGGGCATTGGGGAAGAGGATCTTCAATTGCCCGAGCGCATTATCTGGCCCAGGCGGCTGGACAACCGATATATTCTCGAGCGGCTGAGACCAATCGACCTTCGCTGACGGCATCTGCTTCCCCTTCACGGAAACGATATAGCCTTCCTTGTCCAAATAGGCAGGATCGCGCTTCAAATGTGGCAGCATCTCATTGTGAATGATCGATTGCGGCACACCCCAATCAGGATTGAATTCGACCGTCTTGATCGACGCATTGAAGAAATTTGTCTGATGGCCCTGCTGACCGATAACGGCCTTCATCGAAAGTGTGGTCTGGTCGTTTTCGTTATAATATGCCATGTAGGCGGGCTGGTTGATGAAGACGTACCGCTGCGGGAATTGCTGCGGTAGCCAACGAATCTCCTCCATGGCCACAATTACCTTATTGATATCGGCGGCGGTGTCCGGCCCCTGTCCGGATGTCCGCAAATAGTGAAGCTCGGCAGCAAGCTGGCCAAATTTCGGGTTGCCCGGCATCAGTCGGTCGAAGACGGGCATGAGATCGGGCAAGACGGATAGCTGAGACATCGTTGTCTTCAGATCGACCGGCTTGCGTTTGAAATCGTAATAGTGGGACAACTGGTTCGGATCGATGCGCCCACGGAAATTGTCCTGTAAGAACATCAGCATCTTACTGGACAACGCTACCTCGAATTGAGCCAGCGCCTTCACGCGCTCCGGTGAACCTTGCGGCAGGGACTCGAACGTTGTCGACACGGCGTAGTCCTCTGGCGTCAACCCCCAGTCGCCGGCCTGTTTCATCAGGTCGATTGCCTGCGCAGCCTTTACCGTCGCACCCTTACCATCCACCCAGACGAGCTTTGCCTTCGGTTGATTGTAGTAGGCCTCGACGATTTCCGCGATATCGACGTTCATAGGCACTTGCAGGCTGCTCATTTCGCGGAAGATCTTTGCCTGACTCGCGGCTACGGGATCAAAAAGCGTGGCTAGTGGCGATGCATTACCCTGTGGCGAGAGTTCGGCAATCCGGCGCGCCGGACCGGCGTAGGGAACTGACGATTGCGTCGCATCMGCAAGCGCCGCCGGCGAGGCTTCCGGCGGCTTGGTGGGCGCTGCCAGCGCACTTGCTGAAAGCATGCATAGACCAACGAAAGACGGGAGTGCGCAAACGGCTGGACTTCGTTTCATCTTTTGTCCCACAACGTGAATTGAATATCTGTCCACGGGCTCCGACAGTGGTTCGGCCATCGAGGCCGACATGCCATTGTTTCGAACTATCGGAAATTCGCGTGAACGTGCCGATGCCTTGGACGCATAAAGAGGCTATTTGAAGGTCAATCGCGCCGCCGATGATAACGCCAGGAGATCCCATCGCCGTCTGACGCGGAGCATAGCTGGTACACCCTTGGGCCGCTCTGGTCTTCAAAGAAGTCGAGCTGCCCGCCCGCTGCGTCTGGTTGCACTGTTGTAATAGCTCGAGGCCTGCTGCACCGACCGATGTCGCGACTGCTCCATTGCTTCGGGCAGCGGAATACCGCGATTGGCCGCTTCCGTCAGATATCCCGACCGCAGCCCGTGCGCGGAAAACTCCCCAACCTCCCGCCCGACCATTCCCACCCGCTGCTTGACGATATCATTGACCGCCTTCGGATCGAGCGCCCGGCGAGACACATTCCCCCAACGATCGATCCCCCGAAACACACTGCCGCTGTCKATCTTCGCGGCCGCCAGCCAGGCATTCAACGCGTCAACGGGCCGGCCGGTCAGATAGACGACCTCGTCCTGGCTGGCGCCGGAATTTTTGGTGCGGCCGAGATGGATGGAGAGCGAGGGGAGGGGACTGCCGTCCTCGCCTTTCACCGGCGACTCGACGGTCAACTGCTCCTTGCGCAGACCGGCGACTTCGCTGCGCCGGCGGCCGCCGGAGGCGAAGGCGACCATCAGGATGGCTCGATCCCGGATTCGACCCGTCGCATCTCGTCTGGCAGGGCATCGATTACTGCCAGGCGATCAAGGATTATGCCAGCAAGGTATTCCATGTTCACGCCAAGGACATGGAGATCGACCGAAAGGTTCTCGCTCGGAGCGGAATTCTCGGGCGCTCGTTCGCGCCGAAAAAAGGCCCCGACCGCCGGTGGTGGCGCGCGCGTGCGCCAGGTTGGGGCGAAGTCGACTGGCCGAAGTTCATCAGCGCCGTCATCACCTCGGGTTACCGGGGCAATCTCGATATCGAGCATGAGGATGACGTCTTCGCGAGCATGCAGACGATCCACTCGATCAGGTCGGAAGCCGATGTGGTCAGCAATTGTAGCCAGGAACGTGCTGGCTTGCGGCTCGGCTACAACACCCTCTCCAAGCTAATCGTGACGTGAGGCGGGAGATTGAGATGAGCAATTTAGCCGGTCACGCTTTTCAATGGCGAGGATCTTTACGCGGTAAACCTGCAAGTCCAAGGCTGCCGGCGGCGCTGAAGACTGGCCCAGCGAAACGACGCACCGCACCGCTAACACGTTAGCTAGCAGCCGACATCAGCGCCAGCGCTGTCAGATGCATTATAGGCGCCAAGTACTTTATTCAATCCAATAGCTGAAATTTCAAATGTGACGATGGAAGTATTGCCCGTGCTATCCCGAATTAATTCCCGTTGAAATTACTTGTATATAAGGTGTAAAATCGCGGGAGAAGAAGTCGTGGTGCGGCTTCGTAGTAGTAGAAGGAGGAGATTGTCATGGCAATCGCTCTGATGAAAGGAAAACGGACGCAGGATTGGGCAATTTTAGTCCTAGCGGTATGTCTGTTCGTTTCTCCGTGGGTCTTTGGCTTCACAAGTGAGGCAATGCCAAGCTGGAACGCTTGGATTGTTGCCGTCATGCTTGGCGTGCTGGCGACCGCAGCGCTTTCGGTGTTTGCCGAATGGGAGGAATGGGCAAATATGGGGCTGGGTCTATGGTCCATCGCATCGCCCTGGTTGCTGGGTTTCGCCACGAACATGAATGCAATGTGGACAAATGTGGTTCTTGGCGTGCTTATCTTCGCTGTATCGGCGTGGGCGGTCTGGGACGTTCATCATCCACACGCCCATGCTTAGATTACGACCGCCTTGCGTCAAATGACCGTCGCGGCGGCGTGTTGCGCAGGATCAGGGCAACCAAGATTTCGAAACGCTCGTCGGCAGCCCAATGACCGAGAGCGAACTGCTCGAATCGGCGGCCCGCAAAGGCCGATTCTCGGGCGTGTGGTGCAGTTTTGGCTGCCGCCTGCCTGACCTGCCCGGATCAGAGTTGGCCGTCGATCAGTTTGGAGACCTCGGATGCCGGCAGCGGCCGCGAAAAGATATAGCCCTGAACCTCATGG
>NZ_JARWLB010000039.1:0-15813 GCF_047445835.1 Rhizobium sp. BR 317
AGCTTGCAGCGCGCAACTTCAAGAAGGTTACGCTTGAACTCGGCGGCAAGAGCCCGCACATCGTCTTCGACGATGCGGAGATCGACAATGCCGTCAACGGGGTGATCTCCGGCATCTTCGCTGCCACCGGACAGACATGTATTGCGGGCTCACGATTGCTCGTGCAGCGAAAGATCCACGACCAGTTTMTCGAGAAGATCGTCAACCTCGCAAAAACGGCGAGAATGGGCGATCCGCTCTTGACGTCGACGCAGGTTGGCCCCGTGACGACGCCGCCGCAACTCGAGAAGATCCTCGGCTATATCAACATCGCAAAAGGCRAAGGCGCCGAATGCGTTCTCGGTGGGGGGCGGCCGGACAATGCCGAGCTMTCCAGGGGCTGGTTCGTCGAACCTACGATTTTCTCCGGGGTCCGAAACGACATGCGCATCGCGCAGGAGGAGGTCTTCGGCCCGGTTCTGGCGGTCATCCCCTTCGACAGCGATGAGGAAGCCGTGCATATTGCCAATGACACCAATTACGGGCTGGCCGCGGGCTTCTGGACCCAGGACATGCGTCGTATCCTGAAGGTTTCGGCCGCTATCCAGGCTGGCACCATCTGGGTCAACACTTACCGCGTCATCAGCTATATGTCGCCGCTGGGAGGCTACAAGCACTCCGGCATCGGTCGCGAGAATGGCATCGCCTCGATCCAGAACTACATGCAGACGAAKAGCGTGATGATCTCMACMGCTGAAGACGTCGCCAACCCCTTCATCATGAGGTGATTCATGGTGGCCGCCGGAAAGTTGCTGGTCGGCTGCGTCGCCGACGATTTCACGGGAGCGACCGACGTCGCGAACATCTTCGCGCGCGCCGGCCTCAAAACGACGGTGCTGATCGGCGTTCCTGAAGACGACAGGGACATTGACGCCGACGTAATCGTTGTCGCCCTCAAGACTCGAACKACACCTMCGCAAATGGCGGTCGAGGAGTCCTTGGCCGCGCTGCGATGGCTGCGTGGCTGTKGCGCGCAGAAGTACTACTTCAAGTACTGCTCGACGTTCGATTCCACGGCGAAGGGCAACATCGGCCCGGTCGCCGACGCGATGCTTGCGGAGCTTGGCCAATCCATAACKATCGCCTGCCCCGCCTTCCCTGCCAACGGCCGGACGGTTTACAAGGGCAACCTGTTCGTCGGCGACGTGCCGCTGGACGAGTCCGGCATGCGCAATCATCCGTTGACGCCGATGACAGACGCGAACCTGCTGCGGGTGCTCGGGCCGCAGTCGCGGGCCGAAATCACCGGATGCTATTACGAGACGGTGAAGCAAGGGGCGTCCGCCATCGCCGAATGGGCCGCCCCCATTCACGGMGACGGCACGCGTATTGTCGTCATCGACGCCCTGGCTGACGAGGACCTTGTCGAGATTGCCCAGGCATTCAAGGATCTCGTGCTGTTMACCGGTGCGTCGGGCCTGGCATATGGGCTGGCTCGTGTTCTTCTTGCCGGCGGGAACAGCCGCGACGCTGCCGTTACGACTGACTTGGAAGAAGGCTACAGAGCCGTCGTCTCCGGTAGCTGCTCGGTCGCAACCAACGGACAGGTAGAGGCGATGCTCGCAGACCACGAGGGTTTCCGCGTCGACCTCTCAAAGCTGGCGGACGGCGGCGATGTCGTCGGCGAGGCCGTCGAGTGGGCCTCGTCCCGTCTGGGCCGCAAGCCTGTTCTCATCTATGCGACGGCTCTGCCCGACGAGGTGAAGGAAAACCAACGCAAGTTGGGCGCCGCGCAGTCCGGCGAGATGGTCGAGGCCGCCCTCTCMTCAATCGCGCGAAGGCTCGTCGAGAAGGGTGTGAGCGATCTCATCGTCGCCGGCGGCKAGACGTCGGGAGCGGTGGTGAAGTCGCTCGGCGTCGACCAGCTCTCGATTGGCAACGAAATCGCCCCCGGAGTGCCGTGGGTACACGCAAAGAGCCAGGGGCGATCTCTGTCGCTCGCGTTGAAGTCCGGCAACTTCGGCGAACGGGACTTCTTCATGAACGCTTGGGACCGGCTACGATGATAGGCTCCATATCTGAAGAGACGAAGGTCCGCGACGAGATAGTCGAGGTCGGTCGCTMGCTCTTCGACCGCGGGCTGACCGCAGGATCGACCGGCAACATCAGCGTCCGTCTGTMGGACGGTCGAATTTTGATGACGCCCACCAACGCTTCGTTGGGCGTGCTCGATCCAGCACGGCTGTCCTGCTTTTYGGCGGAAGGCGTGCATGTCGGAGGTGACAAGCCCACCAAGGAGGCGTTCCTCCACAAGTGCATGTATTGCGGTAAGGACAATCGCCGAGCCGTCGTCCACCTGCATTCAACCTATTCGGTTGCCGTCAGCTTGTTGAAGCAGGTMAACGAGCGCGACGTTCTGCYGCCCCTGACCGCCTACTATGTCATGCGTATMGGTTTCCTGCCGCTCGTGCMGTATTTTCCTCCCGGAGACGAAGCGCTGGCGGCGGCGGTGGGAGCCGCCGCCGCGAACCATCATGCGGTGTTGATGGCAAACCATGGACMTGTCGTCGCGGGCAAGTCCCTAAAGGACGCCMAGTACGCGACTGAGGAGTTGGAGGAAACGGCGAAGCTCTTCTTGCTCTTGCAGAACCACGAGGTCCGGCCGCTCACCGCCGAGGAAAGGGCCACCTTGATCAATCTCTCGAGGTGACAGGAGCGCGTTACGAACCAGGAGGAACCCAGCGGGTCTGGGTGCCGTAACCTGCACTCTCGTTCGTGCCATTGTGCGGCCCGTAAAGGGGAAATGCCATGAAACTTCTGGTCACTGGAAGCAGCGGACGAATCGGGCGCGCGGCGATTGAACGCCTTCTCGAAGAGGGGCACGAGGTCATCGGAATCGACGAGGTGCCGTCATCCGACATGAGGTGCCCGTTCGCCCGCGTCGATATGCGGGACTATGGCCAGGTCCTTGATGCGGTCGCCGATATCGAATCCGGGATTTAGKGCATCGTCSATCTTGCTGCGATAGTAGGCGCGAAAGTCGCTGCGAGCACGCACATATTTCACACCAATACCGCCATCAGCTACAATGTTTTCCAATCTGCAAGGATCGCGGGCATAAAGAACATTGTTTCTGCGAGCAGTGAGACCTTGCTGGGCGTCCCGTTTGACGATCCACCTGCCTATTTTCCGGTCGATGACAAGCTGACCTCGAAGCCTGAGAGTAGCTACGCGCTTTCCAAACTTGTAGACGAATCCGTCGCAGCCGAATTCTGCCGCTGGGATCCCGCGCTCAAAATGATCGGCCCGCGGTTTTCTTGGGTAAAAGAGCCCCACCAATATGATGCAATGAAAGCTTGCGAAGATAATCCCGGCGTTCAGAAATGGAACCTGTGGTMCTATGTTGACAGACGGGACTGTGCCCAGGCCATTTCGCTTGCGCTCAACGCAAGCCTCAATGGTTTCCATCACTTCGTGATAGCAGCAGATGATACCGTGTTGGCGCGGCCCACACGTGCCCTTAGGGCTGCTTATTATCCCAATGTACCGCTACAAGGACAACGTGCTGAACATGGCAGTCTTGTCTCAAGCCTAGTGGCCCCGAGACGTTCTATGATATCGCCCGAAGTACAGCTGGCGTGACATACCAGCGGGGGTCTCCTAGCTTCTTAGGCTGCTGTGACCTTTCAAAAGAAGGTCGAACGCGGATCAGCAGATTTATCATATCCGGGCGGGCTTCCAAGTTGCTTGCATTCGCTTCATAAGGTTCGCCGGTGTTTGCACTTCTGAAAAYGGGGAACACAGACGTGATTTCGAAGGGTGCGGAAGAAGCAGCGTCGGCAACGACGTMTCCTTGTGTACAGATCTCTCGTCCAACTGCTTTCAAACAGCAGACGGCAGACTTCAACTCCGAGCTTCACGCTCGACCGTCGATCTATTTCACCGGTCCGGCAATTGTTGAGCACGTTGCTTTCATGCCCATAGACGGTGTGATCAAGGAGTTCCACGACAGTCTCGAAGCTGATGGYACGATTTCGGTTAGAGTCGAAAGGCACACTGAATTCGTGACGGTTACGCGCGTCCGGAAACTTGACAGCGAGCCAGGGGGCTGGCCGGAATCTGACCTCCTTGAAAGTGATTTTGCCGAGCTCGCAGGATTGAACTCACCGCTGCTCGTTTGTCACGTCAGCATCCTTGTCCTCGGGAACCCTCCTGACAAGCTGGGACCGGTGCTGGAAACCTTCGGCTTYGGTGATACCGCCGCCTCATTGATCGGTGGGGGCGCGGCGCAGGTTTGCTCCGATTTTCGTGTTMGAGGGGACAATTCAAGTAGAATTATCCTGTTCAACAAGGACCTGAACGCACACCGCCTGGGGCGCATGGTACGCCGGATCTTCGAGATCGAAACCTACAGATCCATGGCGCTTCTCGGATTGCCGGAAGCGCGTCGTCTMGCCCCGCTTCTCGGCGGATATGACACGGAGTTGGTTCAACTGACCAATCGCAATCTTCGTACGCCCGCACATCAGCACAAGCAATTGCTCGAGGAGATTACCGCTCTCTCATCCCATGTCATTTCGGCCACCGCCGAGACCAGAAACAGGTTCGGCGCAACCGCAGCCTACGCCAAGATCGTTGAGGAGAGGATCGCGCTTTTACGGGAAACGCACGTCGTCGGCTTTCAACGCTTCGGTACCTTCGTGGAGCGGCGGTTCAAGCCAGCGGTGCGTACCTGTGAAGCGACCGCCTTGAGGCTTGAGCAACTATCGAGGGCCGCGATGCACTTGCTCGACTTGTTGCAAACCCGAATTCAGGTCGAGATCGAATTCCAGAACGCGACACAGATCCAGGCCATGGCTGATCGCGCCGCGACGCAGGTCAAGATCCAGCGCGCGGTCGAAGGCTTTTCGATCATTGCAATAAGCTACTATTTGTTGAGCTTGCTGAAGTTCGTGTATGAAACKGCAGACCACGCTGGGTTCCATTTCGATCCAATKATCATGCTCGTCGCTGTTCCGGTCGTTGTGGGATCTGTTGTGATCACTATTCTGCGCGTCAAGCATGCGCTGAAAGCAGAGAGCTAGCGGCGCGCAACCTCGCCTCAACAAACTCGATCAATCAAGCAGCTCTTGAGTATCTCCACGAGGCKGTTCAGCGGAGGCGGTCATCTCTTCTTCAGGTAATGGCTCGCTCGGGGACTGCGTTTTGAATCTAAGATTTGGCAGGCATTCTCGCCACCACGACGTCGGCGACAATCAATAATGCCAGAGACGACGCACTTTTAGCTTTGCCGAAAATTCCGATGGGAGCTTTGATCCGGTTGATCGGCCTACGCAATAGCCGTAGTCGGCCAGAGCCTTGATCCGCTCGCCAGCCGGCTGAGGGTTCTTTCGATCGTATCCTCCATTGGCCTTTGCGCCCTTCAATTTCGGTTAAGGTATTACGTATAAGGTTATACCTCATACGGAGTTCAAAAGGTTTGCTCGGGCGGAGGGGAAATAATGTGGAGGATTCGGAAATTTGGCGTGGCGATACGTTTGTCTATCGCATTCGGGTTGCTGTTGTGCGCAATGGGAGTTCTGTCTCTTTCGTCAATCAGCCAGGTCGACGAGATCAACGGGAAGCTCAGCCTCATAAATGGCAGTAATAGCCAAAAATTTCGGAATGGCATCGATATGCTGGGCTCGGTCCGCGATCGAGCGGTAGCATTGCGCGACATCGTTTTGACTGACTCGAATACGGATCAAGCCACGACAATCGTGATGATGAGAAAGCTACAGGCATCCTACGCTTCCAACTTCGCGGAGTTGCAAAAGGCCGTTAATTCCGACGTCGCCAGCACCCCCGCAGAGCGTCGCCTCGCTGAGGGTCTGACGGCTTTTCAGAATGACGCCGAGCCTTTGATTGCCGACGTCACCAAGTTGACGCTCGACGGAAAAAGAGACGAGGCAAAGCCGCTGCTCTTAAATGAACTGAGACCCAAGTTGACGGCATGGATTGGTGCTCTGAACAAGTTGATCGATTACGAGCAAGCTCTAAACCAAGGCGTTGGTGGCAAAGTTAAAGCAGCTTCTGATGAATTTAAATTTMTGACGCTAGCTGCGCTCGGCATAGCTGCCTTGTTCGGAGTAACCGCGGCATCGCTCACTATCCGCTCCATCATCGTGCCTCTGGCGAAACTACAGCAGTCAGTCCTGCAAATGATCGCCGGCGACATGGAAATTGACCAAATACTCKAGCGACGGAAGGATGAAATCGGTCAGCTCGCGCGGCAGATATCCGGCCTTAAGAATCATCTTTCAGAAAAAGCGGAGCGCGATGCGGTMGCCGAGCATCATCGACAGGATGCCGAGCGGCGGCGTTTGGAGAACGAAGGAGAGGAGCGCCAGCGGGCTGCCGAACAGACCAGTTCCGCCGTCGAACAAGTTGCCGATGCACTGAGGCAGTTATCGAAAGGCAACCTTCACATTCAGCTTGATCGGCCTTTCACGGGAGCTCTTGAGCCGCTCAGATTGGACTTCAATTCAGCGATTAGCCAGCTTCGCGATGCAATGTCCGAAGTAAACGACAATGCGCAGGCGATTGCTGCGGGGGCTGAAGAAATCCGTGCTTCCTCGAACGAACTCGCGGTGAGAACGGAGCAGCAAGCTATAGTCGTCGAGCAAACGGCTTCTGTCCTCGCAGACATGACAAGGCAGGTGGTGGACGCAAGCCATAAAGCTCACGCAGCAGGGATCCTCGTCGGCGAGACCAAGGAACATGCCGAGAGGTCAGG
This sequence comes from Rhizobium sp. BR 317, assembly GCF_047445835.1. Lineage (NCBI taxonomy): Bacteria > Pseudomonadati > Pseudomonadota > Alphaproteobacteria > Hyphomicrobiales > Rhizobiaceae > Rhizobium > Rhizobium sp. BR 317. The sequence continues at coordinate 6,755 of NZ_JARWLB010000039.1, forward strand.
CACCATAATKCGCGAGACTATTGAGGCCATGACAAACATTCGGTCTTCTTCGGTCGAAATAGGCAATATTATCGGTGTCATCGATGAAATCGCATCTCAGACAAACCTTTTGGCTTTGAACGCAGGCATTGAGGCGGCTCGGGCCGGGGAGACTGGCCGAGGGTTCGCGGTAGTAGCGCAGGAGGTMAGAGACCTGGCGCAAAGGTCTGCGGCGGCGGCGAAAGAAATCAAGTCTCTGATMAAAATATCCAACCTGCATATCAATGATGGGGTCCAGCGTGTGCAACAGGCCGGCAACGCTTTGGGCCAAATCGTTGTTCAGGTGCAGAGCGTCAATCAGAACGTCGACGCCATTGCTCAGGTTTCTCGCGTTCAAGCCGACGGGCTCAAGGAAATCAATTTCTCAGTCGGTAAGATCGAATCAGCGACACAGCAGAACACAGCTATGGTGGAAGAGTCGACTGCTGCCGTGAACAATCTCGCGAAGGAGACCGCATCGCTTTTCGAGATGCTATCMAGGTTCCAAATTGCCGATGGGCCGGCAAAGACGAACCGCGCAGAGGAGCCAACGCTTTATCTAGTMGTGGCATAGCAAGCCGATGCAAAGCAGGACTTTCATTTTATGCCCGGTGTGATCTCCCTCCCCCAGAGGGACTAGCATCTGCCGAGGACCGGAACCCGACGACGCAGCAATCTACGGAGGGGAGATTGGCGGCGCTGGAAACTCAGAGGGCCGCTGACCTGCGGTAAGCGGCCGGAATTTTTGAGGMGCCTTTTTATTAACCGGAAGGTCAATAAGGCGGCCCGGCGTTTTAAGCCGGCAAGGCACGTTCTMCACTTAAGACGCGCCAGGTTCGCCGCTCTCGAACGACTAGGGAYGGAATAGGGACATCGAGCCGGCACAAGCGTTCGGTTGCCGTTTTCGGGAGTCGAGTTGCGACGGCGCGATGATAGGATGCGGCTTGCCMTGGTCGCCAAACAGGACTCGTCGGCTCCAAGATCTCCTAACATTTGTGCACACAAGGCAGTGGAACCTMGATGTGGTCGAGGGCAATTCTCTGCGATCAATCCAGTGACCGATCGATGCCTCGACGGAGGCCGTACTCGTTGCCCTTCAAGACTCCACCAAACGGCAGAAAAAGTGCTTGCCATATTGGGTATGACATCATACCTTATACCTACGCGCAGAGGAGCACAGTGCGCGGAATTCGTGGGAACGCACTTTAGAGAACACTCCGGAACCTTGACCGGCTTTTCCGGCAGGAGCAGTGCGCCCGCGCGAGCGTGGGAGGACAGGTTTTGAGAAATACCCGACTGCGTTGCACCCGCACGCAAACGATCAGGCCTTACCGAATGGGGAGGCCACTATGACTGTTCACGGAGTCATCGAAGATGTTGCAAGGACGTCGAGCTTGGCAGCAATGGCACGCAAGATTGAACATGCCTTGGTAAAATGCCTGGAGATACCGGTAGCACTTCTGGTGCTTTGCGAAATTCTTCTGCTGTTTTCGGCMGTCGTCGCTCGTTACGTATTCCACGTCCCGCTGGTTTGGTCGGACGAACTGGCGTCAATCTTGTTTCTCTGGCTTGCCATGCTTGGTTCGGCCGTCGCTTTTCAGCGGCAGGAACACATGCGCATGACGGCGGTGGTCACCGCATTGAAGGGCGATACACGCCGCTTCGTTGAACTGGTTTCGGTCGCGGCGGCACTTGCCTTCCTCGTGCTGATMCTGCCCGCATCTCTGGAATATGCCACCGAAGAGTCCTACGTCTGGACGCCCGCGATGGATATTCAGAACTCATGGCGCGCCTCGGCGTTGCCGACGAGCTTCGCTTTGATGCTTGTTTTCGCGGTGTTGCGGCTTCTGCAGAGCTCGAATCTCCGTCTAGCGMTCGGTGCGATTGCTGCCGTTGCAGCGGTCTTCTGCCTGTTTTGGGCGCTGAAGCCGGTCTTCGTCGGTCTTGGAAACCTMAATCTTCTCATCTTCTTCGTCGGCGGCGTTGCGGCGTGTGTTTTCGGCGGCGTGCCGATCGCCTTTTCATTCGCGATCGCTACATTCGGCTACCTTATATTGACCACCAGAACGCCGCCTCTAATAATTGTCGGCAGGATCGACGAAGGTGTCAGCCATCTGATCCTTCTTGCGATCMCTCTGTTTGTGTTTCTCGGCCAACTTATCCAGATGACGGGTATGGCGCGGGCTATGGTTGCGTTCCTCGCCAGCCTACTTGGCCATGTGCGCGGCGGGCTTCACTACGTGCTGGTGGCTGCGATGTATCTTGTATCTGGGATATCCGGATCGAAGGCCGCCGACATGGCCGCCGTCGCGCCCGTGTTGTTTCCGGAGATGAAGGAGCGCGGCGCAGACGAAGGCGATCTTGTCGCACTTCTCTCGGCGACGGGCGCCSAGACTGAGACAATCCCGCCTAGCATCGTCTTGATTACAGTGGGATCCGCAACCGGGGTATCGATCGCCGCGCTGTTMACCGGCGGTCTTCTCCCCGGCCTTATTCTGGCGGTAACCCTTTGCTTCTTGGTGCGCTGGCGCTGCCGCAACGATGACCCGAGTCACGTCAAGAGGGCAAGTCGACGGCAGATCGGCAAGCTGCTCCTCGCTGCACTGCCTGCCCTTGCGCTTCCGTTCGTTATCCGTTCAGCMGTCATCGAAGGTGTCGCCACGGCGACAGAAGTTTCGACGATCGGCATTGCATACTCGGTTGTCGCGGGTCTGGTGTTCTATCGTCAGTTCGACTGGCGCCGGCTCAAGCCAATGCTTGTCGAGACGGCGAGCCTGTCCGGGTCTATCCTTCTGATTATCGGCGCKGCCACGGCGATGGCTTGGGGCCTGACGCAATCAGGCTTCTCGACAGCGCTGGCTCAAAACCTTTCAACGCTCCCGGGCGGTGCGGTAACGTTCATGATCGTCTCGATCGTCATATTCATCATCCTCGGCAGTGTGCTCGAGGGGATACCCGCAATCGTACTGTTCGCACCGTTGCTGTTCCCGGTTGCTCAGCAGTTGGGCATCCATCAGGTGCATTACGCCATGGTTGTCGTGTTGGCGATGGGTATCGGCCTCTTCGCTCCACCCTTCGGTGTTGGCTACTACGCTGCCTGTGCAATCAGCCGAGTCAGCCCCGACGCCGGCATGAAACCGATCGTMGGCTACATCGTCGCMATGGCCATTGGTMTTGCTGTGGTTGCTGCGGTTCCGTGGCTCTCGATCGGCTTCCTGTAGCCCGACCTCGACCAACCAAAATTACAGAGCTTATTTGGAGGAGAACGAAATGGTAAATCTGACAAGACGCGCATTCACAGTGACGACGACGCTTGGTCTCAGCGCCACGGCGCTCGGGTTTTCGATGAAGCGAGCGGCCGCAGCCGAGTATTCCCTGAAGTTCGCGTTCAATCTGGCCGAGACCCATCCGATCACCACGCGCGCAAGGGAGGCGGCAGCACGCATCCAACACGAGACAAACGGGCGGGTGGAACTGCAGGTCTACCCGAACAACCAGCTTGGTAGCGACACTGATATGCTGTCGCAGGTGAGAGCAGGCGGCATCGATCTGTTCCTGAACTCTGGTATCAATGTACTGTCCACGATGGTCCCGGCGGCCTCGATCTACKGTCTCKGCTTCATTTTCCCGGACTATGATACGGTTTGGAAGACGATGGATGGTGAACTCGGTGCCGCTCTGCAAAAGCTCATCGAAAAGGTGAATCTCCTCCCGATGGAAAAGATGTGGGACAACGGGTTCCGGCACATCACCACCAGCACGCACCCAGTCAACTCGCCCGCAGATCTCGCCGGTATGAAAATCCGCGTTCCAGTCGGAGCGCTGTGGACCTCCATGTTCCAGACGTTTGGGGCAGCTCCGGCGTCCATTAATTTCAACGAACTCTATTCTGCACTTCAGACGAAGGTCGTMGATGGACAGGAAAATTCGCTGGCGAACATCAAGACCGCAAATATTGTCGAGGTCCAAAAATACTGCGCATTAACCCGGCACATGTGGGACGCGTTTTTCTGCGTTGCCAACAAGCGCAACTGGGCAAGCCTGCCGGCGGATGTGCAGGAGGTCGTGAGCCGCAACATCAACCTAGCCGCGCTTGATGAGCGCCAAGATATGGCCAAGTTGTCGGAGTCCCTCAAAGACGTCCTGGCCAAACAGGGCCTTGTATTCAATCAGCMCGACACTGAGGCGTTCAGGCAGAAACTTCGCGACGGCGGCTTCTACACCGGCTGGCGCGAAAAATATGGCGAGGAATTGTGGGCAATTCTCGAGAAGACGGTAGGGAAACTCACGTAGGCCCCTAGAAGGTATATGTTCTCCCAGAGGCCGGCTGTCCGGCCGACTTCCGGGTCTCGTGAGAACATCACGAGACCCGGCTTTTTTCGTGACTTTGTGGCAATCGCGTGCAGCGGGTGGCGCCGGCGGATCATACTCGGGCGCCTTGAAAGGGTGTGAACCAGCGACTCGCTTTMCAAACTGAATATCAATGAAAATTCCTGCTCTTCACCTTCAGCGTATCGATATGAAGGTCAGGCACGAACATGTMGCGCGGGGTTACCACCGGCTTCGGCTTATCCCGTGGATCTGGACCACCACCATGGGCAAACTCATCACCCCGCCCCGTCGGCAGTTTGAACTCTTGATCACGATCTGCAAGGCCMACCAGGTCGCCAGACAGGTCGAACAGCTGCTGGGCAACAAGATGGACGACCTCCCCTTCCCTCTGAATCCGACCATTGATCGCCATCATCGAAGATCCGAGAACGATCCGCCGGCGTTTTTCAAAGAGTGTCGGCCAGACAACGAGGTTCGCGGGCCCAGTCTCGTCCTCGATGGTGATGAACATGACACCCTTGGCCGATCCCGGCTTCTGCCGCACCAGGACGAGGCCAGCGGTATAGACCCATCGCCCGTCCCTCGAATTCATGGCCTCGGCACATGTGATGATGTTGCGCGCCGCGAGATCCTTGCGCAGGAAGGCGATCGGATGCTGCCGTAGTGTCAGGCCGGTATGGCTATAGTCCTCAATGACGTTATGGCCGTCCGTCATCTGTCGAAGCGMGACCTCCGGCTCCTGCTGCTMTGCGATMGCAGCCATTTCCCGTTCGGCCGCGGCCGCAAACAAGGGCAGCGGTTCGTCGCGCAGCGCCTTGATCGCCCAGAGCGCATCGCGGCGCTCAAGTTTCAGCGTTGGCAAGAAGGCATCGGCCTTTGCAAGCTGGACAAGCGCCTCCGACGGAACGCCAGATCGGCGCCACATATCGTCAACGGAGGCAAAGGCGCTGTTCATGCGCGCCGCGACGATCCGCGCGGCATCAGCGACAGCCAATCCCTTCACCTGCCGGAATCCAAGACGGACGGCGTGCCGGCCCGAACTGCCGATACGCTCCAGCGTGCAATCCCACCGGGAACGGTTGATGCAGACCGGCCGCACCTCGACGCCGTGCGCCMTTGCGTCGCCGACGATCTGCGCCGGCGCATAAAAACCCATCGGCTGCGAGTTCAGCAACGCCGCACAGAAGACGTCCGGGTAGTGGCATTTCACGTAGTTGGAGGCATAGGCGATGAGCGCGAACGACGCCGCATGGGATTCCGGGAATCCATAGCTGCCGAATCCTTCGAGCTGGGAGAATGTTTTTTCGGCAAATTCCGGCGTGTAGCCATTCCTCACCATTCCCGACACCAGCTTGTCCTTGAACCGCGAAACGCCACCGGTGAACTTGAAGGTCGCCATCGATTTGCGGAGCTGGTCGGCCTCGCCGCCGGTAAAACCGGCGCAGACCATCGCCACCCGCATAGCGCTCTCCTGGAACAATGGCACGCCAAGCGTCTTGCCAAGCACCGCCTCAAGTTCCGGCGTCGGATATTCKACAGGTTCCTTCCCCTCACGCCTCCGCAGATAGKGATGCACCATGTCGCCTTGGATCGGTCCGKGCCGGACGATCGCGACCTGCACGACGAGATCGTAAAAGGTACGGGGTTTTAGACGCGGGAGCATTGCCATCTGCGCGCGGCTTTCGATCTGAAAGGTGCCGAGCGTGTCTGCTCTGCGTATCATCGCATAAGTGGCTGGATCCTCCTGCGGGATTTTCGCCAGATCGAGATCATCCTCCTTATGCTCGCGGATCAGATCGAACGCTTTCGCCATACACGTCAGCATGCCGAGCGCCAGCACATCGACCTTCATGAACTTCAGCGCTTCAACATCGTCCTTGTCCCATTCGATGATCTGCCGGTCCTTCATCGTCGCCGGCTCGATCGGCACCAGATCATCGAGCCGATCATGAGTGAGCACGAAACCACCGGGATGCTGACCGAGGTGACGCGGCGCGCCCATCAACTGCTGCGCCAGTTTCAGGGTCAGCACCAGACGGCGATCATCCGGATTGAGATTGAGCTCCCGGACATTGCGGTCGCAGATCTCTTCCGACCAGGACCACATGCCCGACGACAGCGCCTTTATCACGTCCTCTGACAAGCCGAGCGCCTTGCMGACATCGCGGATCGCGCCGCGGGCGCGGTAGCGGGTGACGGTCGCACAGAGTGCTGCTTTTTCTCGGCTGTAGGTCTGGTAGATCCATTGAATGACCTCCTCGCGCCGCTYGTGTTCGAAATCGACATCGATATCCGGCGGCTCGTMGCGCTCCTGGCTGACAAAGCGCTCGAACAKAAGATCGTTGGTTGAGGGATCGATACTGGTGATGCCGAGAATGTAGCAGACGGCACTATTGGCCGCAGAACCCCTGCCCTGGCAGATTATGCCTTGGGAGCGCGCATAGCGCACGATCGAGAAGACGGTGAGAAAATACGGGGCGTATTTCATGGTGCGGATCAGATCGAGCTCGTGCCGCACTGTTTTCAGAACGTCAGGTGGCAGACCTTCGGGATAGCGGTTTGGCACGCATTCCCAGACATAGTGCTCGAGCGAGGCCTGGGCGTCCTTGCCTGGCACGATCGCCTCCTCCGGATATTGATAGGTGAGCTCCTCAAGCGAGAACTTGCACCGACGGACAATCTCCATTGTCCGCGCGAGCGCCTCGCTGTAGCGGGGAAATAGGCGCTCCATTTCTTCCGGTGGCTTCRGGTATCGATCGGCATGGCGCTCGCGCTCGAAGCCTACATCGTCGATCGTCGTGCGGGTGCKAATGCAGGTGACGATGTCCTGCAACTGCCGGCGGCCTGGTTCATGGAAGAGAACGTCGTTTGTGACCACAGTCTTCACCTTGAACCGTGCCGCAAGATTGGAAATTTCATGCAGCCGCATCTGGTCGTTCTGCCGACGCCGCAGACAAAGCGACACATAGGCGCGATMGCCGAAAACCTCGGCCATCTTGCGCAGCTGGAGCGCACAGGTGTCATCCGGCAGATCCGGCATCAGGATGCCGATCATGCCTTCGKAATATGCGATGACGTCGTCCCAGTGCAKGATGCAGTTGTTTTTGCCGCCGCGCGACTTGCCGAGCGTAATCAACCGTGTGAGCCTGGAGTAGGCAGGGCGATCCGTCGGGTAGACCAGCACGGACATGCCATCAGTGAGATCGAGCCGGCAACCCACGACGAGGCGCAAACCGGTGGCGCGCGACGCCTCGAGCGCCCGCACAATCCCGGCCAGCGAATTGCKATCGACGACGCCGAGGGCCTCGATACCGAGGGCCTTGGCGGTCTCGAACAGTTCCTGCGCGKAGCTTGCACCGCGCAGGAAGGAAAAATGGGTKGTGACCTGCAGCTCGGCGTAGCTCATGCGAAGATCCCGTGCATGAACCAGCGGTGGCTACCGGYTTCAGGATCGATGCCATCACCGGAGCGAAAAACCCAAAGACGCTCGCCAGCTTCGTCMTMGATGACGAAATAGTCGCGCACCGCTTCCATCTCCGCGTCGCGCTGCCACCACTCGCCAAAAATCCGCTCGGGCCCATCGGCCCGCTTGACCTTCCGGCGCTTGCCACGCCAAGTGATGGAGACCGGCGGACGGTCCGGCAGCAACGCGATGGCCTCGATCAGCTCCGGGCGCGCCAGCAGGCGGACCGGCCGGCGCCAATGGCTGACCCAGGTGACTTCGATCGGACCAGCCGCGGCACTGATCCGCTGGACGGAGCGCTCGGGCACGTCGGAGGCAACCGGCGCCACCCKATAAACACGCTGGCCACGGTTGCCGTAGATATCGATCAGCGGCGTCACGTCCATGACCTCGTCCTCGACCAGCGAYGAGGATTTCYGGCGCTCCTCCAGCGGCTCCGCCATGACGGCGACCAAGGTCAGTTTTTCGATCMCAAAGCCGGGCTCGATCTTTTCCGTCCGGTCACGAAACAGCTTCGTCAGCCAGGAGACATCGCGCACCGGCTTCACCGTGCCGGCGCGGATCGCCTGCCGCGTTCCGTCGACCTTCTCGACTATCAGATCCGCTCGGCGAACGCCAAGGCCGCGCTTTTGCAGTTCCTCGATCAGTTGCACGACCAGCCGGCCGACATATTTGTCGATCGTCTCGGCAGCACCGATMGGTTCGGCAAAAGCACGGCTGACCTCGATCAGTTCGGCGGTGCGGATCGGATCGATCGGTTCCGGGATACGGCCGAATATCTGGTCGAGCCGCCGGCCGATCTCCGGGCCGAAACGAAGCGTCAGCGGCGCGCGCGGCGTGTGGGCCAATTCGCCGATCGTCTKGAAGCCKAGCGTACGAAGGTCGCTGACGACCTTCCCGGGAAGGCGCAACAGCGATATCGGCAGTTTCTCGACGGCGCGCACGGTCTCACCGAGGGGCACGATAACCGTATCCCGACTGATGGCGCGCGCGCAGGCATGAGCTGCTCCCCAGGTGTCGGCGACAGCGACACGGGGCGTGAGCTTTCTGGCCAGAAACTGATTGGMGATCTTCGTCACCATCGGCAGTTCGCCACCCTGCAGGTGATCGGCACCCTCKGTATCCATGACAATGCCATCGATCCCATCGACMGCGACGATCGGGGAATAGAGCGTMAGAGCCCAGAGCGTGATCCGCTCGAGTGCTGCGGCATCCGTTTCAGGATCCGCATCGACCAGCATCAGGC
>NZ_JARWLB010000040.1:0-14320 GCF_047445835.1 Rhizobium sp. BR 317
ACTACTGAATGCCGTCGTCATCGGCCGTTCCAACCTGTTCGGCAAGCCGATGGCGCAACTGCTGCTTCATGCCAATGCGACGGTAACGACGGCGCATTCGCGGACGAAGGACTTGGCCACGGTGGCCCGCAACGCCGATATCCTGGTGGCGGCGGTCGGCCGGCCGGAAATGGTGAAGGCGGATTGGGTGAAGCCGGGTGCGACGGTCATCGATGTCGGCATCAACCGCATCGCAGCACCGGAAAGAGGCGAGGGCAAGAGCCGTCTGGTCGGCGATGTCGCCTTTGCCGAGGCCGGCGAAGTTGCCGCCGTCATCACCCCGGTTCCGGGTGGTGTCGGGCCGATGACCATCGCCATGCTGATGGCCAACACCTCGATCGCCGCGCATCGCGCCGCCGGTCAGACGCCGCCGAAATTCTAAAGCCTGACGCATGATCCCGAAACCGATCAAACGGTTTCGGAATAGATCGTGCCCAGCGAAGCATCTTACTCGGCCGGCGCCACGCCGGTCGAGGCACGCACGATCAACTCGGCTTTCCAAAGCTCCTGCTCGGGAAATGTTTCGAGCTGCTTGATTCGCGATGGCGAAGGCCTATGGCGAGAGCGTCCACCATGATTCCGGATTCGACCTCCGATGACGATCCAGAATCCGGACGCAGCTGACACGGCCACAAAATTATCTCGCCAAAATAGCAACATCCGTTATACCCAGCGGCCTAAATGACCGTACCGAAGCCGATAGTTGCATATTGGTCACAGCGGTCGAAGCTTGTAATAAGGGTGCCTTCATATAATTGACAAACATACCGTTGGTTTGTAAAAAAACTCAGGACATGAATATGTCTTGCGGCCGAAGCATCGGCCGCATCGGTAGGGCATTTCAAGGCCGTGTCGTCGGCGGGACAAGAGGGACTCAAGCCAACACCAGGCAGAGCAATCGCAGAGTTGTTCGATCGTATTGATGCGATGCCAATCCTCCTTATGAGGGCGGCAAATGAACCTCCTTGCGTGCGGAATCTTTGAAATGCATATTGCAACCAGGAGTTTAAGATGAATTTGAAAAGCCTTCTGATCAGTTCTGCTGCCGCGCTAGCCGCAGTTTCCAGCGCGCACGCAGCTGATGCTGTCGTCGCTGCCGAACCGGAGCCCCTTCAGTATGTTCGCATTTGCGACGCCTATGGCGCGGGATATTTCTTCATTCCGGGTACCGAAACTTGCTTGAAGATCGGCGGCCAAGTTCGCACCGAAGGCGAGTGGTACGATGCCTATAGCCCGACGAACAAGACCGGCACATTGTGGCATACCCGCGCTGAACTCAATCTCGATACCGCAACGGATACCGAATACGGCCCGCTGAAGACCAACATGGTACTGCGTTGGGACTGGAGCGAAGGCAATTCGACGACCACCAAACTGCTGTTTGCCAATATCAGCCTCGGTGGCTTCACGGTCGGTAAGGCAGACTCGCAGTACAATTCGTACATCGGCTACGCCGGCGACGTCATCAACGACGACGTGATCTATGATGGTCCGTACGAACTCAACCAGATCACCTACAACTACGACGCCGGCAACGGTTTCACGGCTGTGGTCTCGGTTGAAGACTCCAACTCCAGCGGCTCGGGTGCATCCTATGGTTCGAGCTGGTGGAGCGATGACAAGGCGGATCACTACGCTCCGGACGCCGTTGCTGGTGCTGGCTTCAAGTCCGGCATCTGGGGTGTCAAGGTCGTCGGCGGTTACGACTCGATCGTCGAAGAAGGCGCTATCAAGGCTCGTGTCGACGCCGACTTCGGCGCCTTCTCGGCCTTCTTGATGGGCGGCTGGAACACGGACGGCGACAAGCTCAACAAGTACGCCGGTACCAACCTGGACCGCTCTGCTTGCCCGGCAGGTCGTCCTGATCTTTGCGGCTGGGGCGACTGGGCTGTTTGGGGTGGCGTTGGCGTTMCGATCAACGACAAGCTGAAGTGGAACCTGCAGCTCGCCTACACCGACTCCAAGATCTTCGCCGCTACGACGAACGTCAAGTGGAACCCGGTCAAGAACCTGCTGATCGAACCCGAAATCTCCTACACGGATTGGGATTCGGTCAATCAGGACCAGTGGGCCGGCATCCTGCGCTTCCAGCGTAGTTTCTAATCTGAAGTTATCCGGCCTCGTGCCGGGTAGAAGAAGCCTGCGGTTTCCAATCCCGCAGGCTTCTTACACTGATCGGTTGACCTCCGATCAAATACGGAAAGGGTTCGGTTTTCCCTACCGAATCCTTTCTAACTAAGCGCCTGGCTGGCCTCTAATGCGTCGGAAACCAGGTGGCGAGGATCATTTTGATGAGAGCCTGGCCGCAGGGAACCAATTGAAAGTCGCCTCTATCGAGAGCCCATTCTCCGACCAACCCTCCAATGATCGCGGTCAAAGCGGAAGCGGCGGTATCTGCCGTCCAAGGAGGAGGCAACGGCCTTATGGCGTCCATGGAATGAAAAATTCTCGCGAAGTGCTCCCGCATGTCATGGCGGAAGGAATCCCCGCTGCCTGCGACTTCCTCGCAAAATGCCATGTCGAGATACATGATAACTTTCAATAGGCCGCGTTTACGCGGTTCCTGCTGAAGCTCTGCGAATGTTGCCGAAATCGTCTCCGCCAGCAGTTCCAGCGGATTGGGTGCGTGTCCTTCCGCAATTCGCTCCGCAAGTTCCTTGAACGGCTGCTGCGCCTTATCGCGGATCGCAAACAACAGGCCTTGCTTGTTCTTGAAGTGCCAATGGACCGCTCCGCGCGTAACGCCTGCCGCCGTTGCTATTTCGTCCAGCGTGACATTTTCATAGCCGTTGTCGAGAAACAATGCTTCCGCCGCGCGCAATATCTCGCGTCTGGTTTCAGCAGCTTCCTCCTTTGTGCGTCTCATTTTTTTATTCCCCTCCTATTTCCGAGCTGCGCCCCTTCAGCCCTCCCACATAGTCATAACGTCGATTATTGTGCTTACAACACCGTTACCTGCGTGAAGCTTTTCCCCTGTTAATCTACGGCTGTTATTGCGCTCGGTCACTGGCGACCGCGAGAGCGGTCATTTTCGATCAAAACGGCCTGCTTGTTGGKGGTAGCAAGCTCGCAACCGGCATGTCGCGAACCTTTCCTGCAACAAGCGGCTAACCGGCGGATTTCTGTGTGCCGCCGGCGTATGTTCGGCCAATGTCGGTGAAGCCGCTCGACAATTCAAAATCGAACATCTTTTGGGTGACGAGCGCGGCCGCGCCGCGGGCCCAGGAGTTGTCTTCCCAGTCCGGAAGCAGGGGAGGGGCTGTTCTGAAGGTCCTGGCAGCCAGGGCATCCCGCAGCGGTCCGAGAAAATGGTCGCCAAACGAGACGGCTTCGCCGCCGGCAACGATGACTTCCGGATCCGTGATGTTGACGAGATTGGCGAGCGCAGTTCCGATACTTTTGCCGGAATGCTCGACAAGGGCGACCGCTGCCTCGTCGCCGGCAGCCAGCGCACTGCGGAGTTCGGGAAGGCCTTTGTCTTCGCCATACCCGGTTGCTTCGCGCCAGCGTCTCAAGATCGACACTTCGGAATGATAGGCCATGAGACAGCCGCGCTTGCCGCATTCGCATACGCGGCCATTTTCTTCATAAAGCGTATGGCCGAACTTGCCGGCCGCGCCATTTGCGCCGCGATAGAGCTTTCCCTCGATGACGAGCGCGCAGCTTATGCCGACACCCACTGCGAGGACGGCCATGTTGCGATGCTGTCTTCCCAACCCAAAAAGCTGCTGCGCAATGGCATAGGCGTTGGTGTCGTCTTCCAGCCAGACCGGTACGTTTGCGCGCGTTGCCACAAGCGAGGCGAGGGGTACATTGTCCCACTGGAAGCGATGACTGCGGACACACGCCGTCTGTTCATCGTTGATGACGCCCGGCATAGAAATGCCGATACCCGCGAGCTTGGCATGCGGGCGTCCGGCGAGCTTGACCATTTCAGGAACGGTGTTGGCGAGCAGGTCGGCGACATAGTCGGGCTCATGACCGGTAAGCGGTATCCGTATTGCCGCCAGGGGATTCGTCGCAAGGTCGGTTGTGACACATTCAACCGAATCCGTCATCAGCTTGAATCCAACCGCGAGCCCATGCTCGTAGTTGATCTGCACCGGGATCGGACGCCTGCCGGTAAGGCCGGTCACGGCCTGGCCTTCCACAACGATGCCTTCCTCACAGAGATCGCCGACAACGAAGGTCACGGCTGCAGGGCTTAGCCCTGTAATTGTTGCGATATCGGCGCGACTTCGCGGCCCCTCCATGCGCAAAAGATTGAGGATCAGGCGTCGATTTAGCGCCCTTGCCGTGCTCTGATCGCCCTTCAGCTTCACTTTTAGTTCCTTAATTTTGTAAATTAATTATTGCAGGCTCTATCGATCTATGCATAACTCCACCCGCCGATCAACTCCGGATGCGGTTTCCGCCCTGAGAATAAGCGACAAAATCGGCGCGTTAAATGCCTGACATGCATCTCGAGGGGAGAGCTTGCCAGGACGTGTTGATCGATCAACTGGGAGGAACTCTATGGTGCATTTCAAGCAAATCTTTCCATCCACTCGCCGCAACTTCCTGAAAAGCGCAGGTGCCGTATCGGCGGCAGCTCTGGCGGGCGGCCTGTCCGCGCCCGCAATTGCCCAGGCGCAGAAAGTCACGGTGATCTCGGCGGAAAACAATGCCGAGGCGCTTACGGTGCTGAAGACGATCGCAGAGAACTTCGGGAAGGAAGCCGGGGTCAGCGTCGTCATCAACAACATGGACCACGAGGCCCACAAGACGGCCATTCGTAACTACCTTGTTGCCGGCGCGCCCGACATTTGTACATGGTTTTCGGGCAATCGCATGCGTGCTTTCGTAAAGCGCGGCCTCTTCGACGATATTTCCGATCTGTTCGAAAAGGAAAAATACAAGGATGTGCTCGGCGCGACGACGGGAACGGTCACCGTCGATGGCAAGCAATATGGCCTGCCGACGGGCGGCACCCTTTGGGGGATGTTCTACCGCAAGGATGTGTTCGATCAGCATGGCCTGACTGTGCCGACGACGGCCGAGGAATTTGTGGCTTACGGCGACAAGTGCAAGGCGGCCGGTCTCACCCCGATCGCCATGGGAACCAAGGAACTCTGGCCGGCTGCCGGTTGGTTCGATCAGATGAACCTGCGTATCAATGGCCTCGACAAGCACATGGCGCTGATGAACGGCGAGATGAGCTATCTTGATCCATCCCTGAAGCCGGTTTTCGACCAATGGGAAGGGATGATCAATAAGGAGTTCTTCACCGCCAACCATACGTCGTTTGGCTGGCAGGAGGCCGCAGCGCTGCTCGCCCAGAAAAAGGCCGGCATGATGAATCTCGGCGCCTTCCTAAAGTCCGCCTTCACCGCCGAGGATCTGCCGCAACTGTCTTATGCCACTTTCCCGGTTCTGGACACGAAGGTCGGTCACTTCGAAGAGTTCTCGGTCAATTCGATCCACATTCCTGCGAACGCGAAGAACAAGCAGGGCGCTCGCGAATTCCTCGCCTATTTCTACAAGCCGGAAAATCTCGCGGCCTATCTGGAGCCCGGCGGAAACGTGCCGCCGCGCAACGATCTTCCGCCCAGCAAGGACCCGCTCGTCAACGTAGCAGTCGAGACGTTGAAGAAGCTACAGGGTGCTTCTCAGTATTACGACCGCGACAGCGACCCCGATATGGCTCAGGCCGGCCTCGTCGGCTTCCAGGAATTCATGGCGAAGCCCGATCGGCGCGACTCCATTCTTCAGCGCCTCGAAGGCACCCGCAAGCGCATCTACAAACTCTAGTTCTCCTCCCGGTGCCCGGGGAGCGGAAGCGCGCTTCCGCTCCCTCATAACTCCAATGAGGCTCTGGATATGTTGATGATTTGGCGCCGCCAACGTTGGTGGCTCACTCCCACTTTGCTTATCGCACCGGCGATCCTGCTCTTTTTCACGGTCATCCTGCTCTCGGCCGTGCGGAGCGTCTGGATCAGTTTTCACGAGTGGGACGGTTTCGGCCCGATGAACTGGGTCGGTTTTGGAAATTACATCGAGCTTTTCAACGACCCGCAGTTTTACGTTTCGCTGAAGAACAACCTCATCTGGCTGATCATGTTCATGGCCGCACCGCCGCTTGGGCTCGCCATAGCGTTGCTGGTCAATCAGAAAATAAGGGGTATGCGCTTCCTGAAGTCCCTGTTTTTCATCCCGCTTGTGCTGGCTTCGGTCACGGTGGGGGTCGTGTTCACATGGGTCTATACGCCGGAGTTCGGACTTCTGGCCCTGATCTTCAAGGCATTCGGCGCAACCGCCCCGGCGGTTCTTTCCGACGAGCACTTTGTGACATTTGCGATCGT
This sequence comes from Rhizobium sp. BR 317, assembly GCF_047445835.1. NCBI lineage: Bacteria > Pseudomonadati > Pseudomonadota > Alphaproteobacteria > Hyphomicrobiales > Rhizobiaceae > Rhizobium > Rhizobium sp. BR 317. The sequence goes on from NZ_JARWLB010000040.1 coordinate 6,381, forward strand.
CATCGCAGCGCTTTGGCCGCAGGTTACTTTCTGCATGGTGCTCTATCTCGCCGGCCTGAACAATCTGAGCGAGGAGCTCATAGGCGCAGGCCGCGTGGACGGGGCGAGGGGATGGAACATGTTGTGGCACATCGTCCTGCCGCAACTGACGCAAGTAACCTTCATTGCCATCGCGGTGACAGTCGTCGGTGCGCTTCGGTCCTTTGACATGATCTCCGTGATGACGGCCGGAGGCCCGTTCGGATCGTCCTCGGTGCTGGCCTATCAGATGTACGAGCAGTCGATCTTCTCTTACCGCTTCGGCTACGGCGCGGCGATCGCATCCGTTCTTTTCGTGATCATGGCCGTCTTCATCACCTGGTACCTTTCGCGCATCATTCGCACAGAAGAGAGAGGTGGCTGATGTATCCTCGCCCTATTCCGGAAACAGCCATCTGGCAGCGACGGTTTTATGTCCTGGCGGTGCTGCTTGTCCTCCTTCTCTGGCTCTGCCCTCTGTTTGCGATCGTCCTGACGTCGTTCCGTTCAACGACCGATGTMATGAGCGGCAATCTGTGGGGCTGGCCGACCGAACTCGGTGTGGTCGACAACTACACGGCGGTCTTCACGCAGACCCCGATGGCCCAGTATTTCCTGAACAGTCTGACGATCACCATTCCCTCGGTAATCGGTGTCCTGGTTCTGAGCACGCTCGCGGGCTTCGTTCTCTCCCGCTATCGCTTTCCGGGCAATATGCTGATCTTTGCGCTCTTCGTTGGCGGCAATTTCCTGCCGCACCAGATCATGATGATCCCGGTGCGCGATCTTATGGTGCGGCTGAATCTGATAGACACGACGACAGCGCTGATCATCTTCCATGTTGCCTTCCAGACAGGATTTGCGACGCTCTTCATGCGGAACTTTATCGCCGCCTTGCCTGACGAACTCTTTCAGGCGGCCCGCGCGGAAGGGGCAACCCCTTTCCAGACGCTCATCCATGTTGCCGTGCCACTGGTCCGGCCAGCCCTTGCGGCATTGGCCATTCTGATCTTCACCTTCATCTGGAACGACTATTTCTGGGCAGTGGTGCTGACGGTCAGCGACTCGGTGAAGCCCGTGACTGCCGGTCTTGCCAATCTGCGCGGAGAATGGGTTTCGGCATGGAACCTCATTTCGGCAGGCACGATCGTCGTCGCCGTGCCGCCCGTCATCATGTTCTTCCTCATGCAGCGCCATTTCATCGCTGGTCTCACCATGGGGGCCGTCAAAGGATGAACAAAGAGGCATTTCCTTTCCCAAAATCCAGAATTCCAACAGCAGAGAGCCAGGAAGCATGACCAGCCTCGAACTGCGACAGATCAACAAGAATTACGGTGGATACCACGCCTTGCGCGGGATCGACCTTGCCGTCGAGCAGGGGGAGTTCATCGTCATGGTCGGGCCTTCGGGCTGCGGCAAGTCGACCCTCCTCAAGACGATCGCCGGCCTCGAAGGGATTTCGTCCGGCCAGATCATGATCAATGGCCGCGACGTCAGCAAGGAAGAGCCGGGGGATCGTGGCATTGCCATGGTCTTCCAGTCCTATGCGCTTTACCCGCATATGACCGTGGCGGAGAACATGGGGTTTGGCTTGCGCATGGCCAAACGACCCAAGGCCGAAATCGATGCCGCCGTTGCGCGCGCCGCCAAGATCCTGCGCATCACCGATCAGCTTGAGAAACGGCCGAAGCAACTGTCGGGCGGCCAACGGCAACGTGTTGCCATCGGCCGTGCCATCACCCGTTCTCCGGATGTGTTCCTCTTCGATGAACCGCTTTCGAATCTCGATGCGGCGTTGAGGACCCAGATGCGCGTCGAGCTGAGCAGTCTGCACGCAGAACTCGGTGCGACCATGGTCTACGTGACCCACGATCAGGTGGAAGCCATGACCATGGCGAGCCGTATCGTGGTGCTGAACCAAGGCGTGATCGAGCAGGTGGGCTCACCGCTGGAACTCTACAGAAATCCCGAAAATCTCTTCGTCGCGGGTTTCCTTGGAGCTCCGAGAATGAACTTCCTTGCCGTAACCGTGGACGAGGTCTCCGGCCGGGACGTTCGGGTCTCCGCGCCCGGCATCATCCCGTTGACGGTTGAATTGTCGGATGGAGTGGCGCCGCAAAAGGGCGCCGACCTGACGCTCGGTGTTCGGCCGGAAAACATATCGATCGTCACCGATGTCGCACATGGCGGTGCGATCGAAGGGCAGGTGCAACTGGTCGAGCACCTCGGTCGTGAGACCATCCTCTACGTTGACGCGGGCAGCCTGCGCACCATCGCGTCGGAAAGCGGCACCGGAAATATCACCGTGCAGCTCAGCTACGTCGCTCCCTTCACATCCGGCCAAGCAGTGGCCCTGAAGCTCGACGCCAAAGAGCTTTATCTCTTCTCATCCAATGGCGGACGCACGATCAGCGCCCGCAAAACGATCATCGACAAATGAATTCGGGAAATAAGTCCGTGTCTGACAAGAACATTGCTAAGACCCCATCCGCTTGGAATACCGTCAAGACCGACCGCTTTCTCGTCGGCGCTCCCCACTATCCCGAGCATGTCGACGAGAGCTATTGGGAGCGCGATGCCGAGCGCATGGCGAAGGCAGGTTTCAACGTCGTGAGAATGGCGGAATTTGCCTGGCATATTCTCGAGCCCAGGTTCGGCACCTTTGATTTCGATCTGTTCGACCGCGCCATAGCCATGCTCGGGCGGTACGGGATCGATACGATCATGTGCACGCCGACGGCCACGCCGCCGCGCTGGCTGACGGTTGCCCATCCCGAGATCCTGCGCGTTGACGCCAAGGGCCGTCCGATGAGCCACGGATCGCGTCAACACTGCGATACGGCAAGTCCCGTATTCCGCGAACACAGCCGCCGCATCACCCGGGCGATGGCCGAACACTATCGCGACAACCCGCATGTTGTCGGCTGGCAGACCGACAATGAACTGAACACGAGCATGCCGGAGAGCTACTCGAAGGCGACGTTGAGCGAATTCCAGATTTTTCTCGCCGAGAAATACGGCACTATCAGCAAGCTGAACGCGGTATGGGGCGGCGATTTCTGGGCAACTGCCTATGACAGTTTCGACCAGGTTGTGCTTCCGATCGAATTCGGCCCGACCTTCCCCAGCCCCGGCCATGTGCAGGACTACCATCGCTTCCTTGCATTTGCGACGGCGCGGTTTCAGCACGATCAGGTCGAGATCTTGCGGGCCGCGAACCCATCATGGTTCGTCTTCCACAACCTTGGCGGCCTGCGGGATATCGATTTCCGCGGTCAGTTCACCACCGATCTCGATTTCGTCGGCTACGACATTTATCCGATGCTCTACGACGAGTTTCAGCGCATCGGAAACCACGCAAAGGTCCAGGCCCTGCACCTCGATATATGCCGCGGCTTTTCGGGTAACTATATCGTGCCGGAGCAACAGTCCGGCTTTGGCAGTCAGCCGGGCTTCTGCACGCTGACACCGGAGCCGGGCGAGCTTCGGCGCATGGCCATGTCATCGGTCGCGCATGGGGCTGACGGACTGATGTTCTTCCGCTGGCGTCCAGCCCATTTCGGTGCCGAGATCTACTGGATGGGTATCATCGACCATGACGACGTCGGCCGTCATCGCTATGACGAAGCCAAGCAGTTCGCGACCGAAATGACGGCGCTGAAGGACAAGATCCTTGGCACATACGTACGCATGGATGTGGGCATTGCCGGTTCGGACTTCGACAATCAGGAAGCCCATAAGACCTACTCGATTGGACTGCCAAGCCCCCAGGACGAGGCGATTCTCCTGCACCAGTATTGCTATGATCGCGGCATCGCCTGCGGCTTCATTCATCCCGAGGATGATCTTTCGAAGCTGAAGCTGTTCTACGTTCCGCATTGGGTGATGTGGAAGGATGAATGGACTGACAAACTTCAGGCCTTCGCGGAGCAGGGTGGCACGGTCGTTATCGGCGCACGCACGGGCACGCGGGACGAGAACAATCACGTCATCAGGCAGACTGCCCCCGGTGCGTCCCTTTCCAAGCTCGCTGGCGTGCGCGTCGAGGATTTCGGCCGTCTTGCCGCACCCGGCGCAAGCGGATTGTTCGACGTGATGGAGCGCTCGGGTGGCCTGGTAGTGCCGCCAAACAGGCCCGCGGAATCGCAGCGCAGGACGCGCCGTTTCAAGATCGGCAACCAGGAACTGACTGCCGGACATTTCTACGAAAACCTCGCCGTCGACGCGGATACCGAGATCGTCGCCGCCTGGTCCAATCGTTATGCGGACGGTCAGCCGATGGCGACCTCTCGCAAGGTCGGCAAGGGGCAAGTCGTCTATCTCGGCACCTATCTCACGCCCGAACTGACGGCTGCGCTATCCGAACGGCTGTTCCCGGCGGCAGATGTTCAGCCGCTTGTGGACGACCTTCCGGCTGGCGTCGAGGTCACTATGCGCATGAACGAGGAACGTAGGCTGCTGTTCGTCCAAAACTACACCGATCAGCCCACAAGCCTCGTTGTGCCCCGCGGCAATAACCTGCTCGACAACGGAAAGGCCGTCGCCGGCGGGCTTGATCTCGATGGCTATGGCTGCGCAATCATCGAATTGGAACGCTGAGCAGGGGCGCCGGCAGACTAGCCGATCAGGACGCACGGGAAGCGGTGATGTCAGCGAGTCAGGTTCTCCAGCGGAACCCGCAAATGAATGCGAAGCCCTTCCGGCCTCCATTCCCGTGTGATCGATCCCCTGAGCGAGCCTTCGACGGTCACTCGCTCAAGCTGGGATCCGAAGCCGGTGCTTTCTCCAGGTGACGTAACGGCTGGGCCGCCAGTTTCCGTCCAGATCAGGCTGAGTTCGCCGTCCGTTACAAGGTCGATCCTGATTTGCCCMTGCGGGAGGGAAAGTGCTCCGTATTTGATCGCGTTGGTGGCGAATTCATGTAGCAGCAACGCGAGCGATGTCAGCGCGGAGCCTCCAATCGGGGCATCCGAGCCGTGAATCTGTATCCGCTGCCGATCGTCCTCCCGATGAACGGCAAGAACCGCGTCAAAGAGGGAAAGGAGAGTGGTCGACGGTCGAGCGGTTACATCTCCGGAAAGATCCGGCAATGTCAGTTCATGAACGCGAGCCAAGGAAACGATCCGTCTGCGCAGATTGTCGGCAAGATCCTGCGCGCTTGTAGCCGATCGCAGGCTCATCGTGATCAGTGCATTGGTGATTGCGAACATGTTCTTGATGCGATGGTTCATCTCGCGCAGGAGCAGCGTCTGGCGTTCGCGCTCACGTTTGCGCTCGGAAATGTCCCGCGCGATTTTCGACGCTCCGATGATCGACCCGTCCTCGTTGCGGATCGGCGATACAGTGAGGGAGACATCGACAAGGCTTCCATCCTTGCGCCGGCGCACCGTCTCGTAGTGATCGACCCGTTCGCCTCGGCGGATTCGCCCGATGATCGTTGTCTCCTCGTGGAGCCGCTCATCAGGGATCAGAATGGTGATTGGCTGGCCAATCATTTCTGCCGGCGTAAATCCGAAGAGGCGTACGGCGCCGCTGTTCCAGCTCGTGATGATGCCGCCAAGGGTCTTGCTGATGATCGCATCATCGGAGTTTTCGACGATGGCGGCCAGCCAGCCATCCGCCGAAGGCGCATGCGATCCATATTGCTGGGTGAGATTCTCGCTCAAGCTTCTACTCGGAGTGGGTTCTCCTTCATTGGATGCCTCCTCCGAATCCAGTGACACGGAGACCAAAGAGCCCGTTTCGTCAGCGGCCCTAGCCTTCCCTTTCCCCATCATCATCTCCCGGAAAGCACAGGTTACAATGAACCCATCCTCTCCATCTGCCGGCTTGTAGTCAAACCCGGCCTGCTGCCGTGTTCGGCATCGAGACCGCGTGCATTCGGCACCTCGGTTGCGTCGGTCGGCCGCTCATCCGGCCCTTTCGCAATCCCAATCCCGTAAATTGCAGATCGATGCGAAGGACTTTGGCGACCGCACGATTTTCTCATATGGTTCGGGAACCTTCAACGTGGCTGTAGGTTCGAAAGCCGGATCGCGTGGAATTTGTCCCTTCTGCTAATGCCCCATCGCCGTCTGCGCGGTCCACCTCTCCTTTCAAAACTCGCCATGTGAAAGCGGACGCGGCCGCCAAACGCCTATCGCTCGCCGTTTCGAATTATGACGTCGACGGCGGGAGCTTGTCGAGGACACCCAGGATGACGGTTGCCGGCAGAGGCGCATGGGATCTGAGTTTGGTCATGCCATCCAATCCGACCAATACCATTTCGAATTCGTCGTCCGACGGGCCTTGCAGATCGCGTCGGATATCGTCGGCGTCGAGTTCGTACGGCTCCTCGAAAAGCTGAAAGACCCCGCCACCGGCGACCCTCAGCACGGTCACGTCATGATCGGTCAGGTTCTTTTCATGATGCAGAAGCTCCTCCTCCTGCCTTATGGGCCGGTCATCATTGGAACCTTCGAAGAGTACGAGGACGTTGCACCTGTTGCGAAACGATGCGAGGCTCGGACAAGGATCACGTAATTTGTCGTCCGCTCCAGCGAATTCTCTGAAAAGCGACCTGAGCATCGGAAATTCTCCTTTTGGAAGGGTGGCGCGGCATCGCTGAGTAAAAATCAGGCCATTGGCGCCAGAGATATAAATCCGCCAGCGGCGCGTCTTGTTCCGCCGGCTCGTCTCTCGGATCGCGGCCGATCGCGATAGGTCACGCCTCGCATTAAATCTGTCCTTGAAGGTTGAGGCTGCCGCGCATGCACGCAACGCGTCGCTCGGCATCGGTTATGTCATGGGCCCAAAAGCTGATGCTGAAGATCCGGCCATCGAACTCGTATTCAGCGAGGAAACGAAACATATGTTGTCCAAAATCATCGACGATACGAAATTCGGCCTCCGGATTGCTCTCCTCCCGCCAAGCCTTCGAAAACTTGATAACGGTCATCACCGAAACTCCTGTTCCATCCAGACCATTCGACCAAACCCATGAGGGAGCCGTTTGTTGCGTGTGGACGCGACAAGCGGGGAAACCGGCGATTTCGGCTGCATGGATCGCGATCAAAAGGCCGAGGGCCGGGAACAATGGCGGGCCTGCCGGCTTAGGCCCGGTAGTCATGACGAAGCTTGAGACGCAACAGCCCAGGGAGACGACAATGCATTTGGATAGCAAAACACAGCAATGCGTCGAGAACTGCCTGCGCTGCTACAGCGTTTGCCTGTCCACGGCGATGAACCATTGCCTGGAAGTCGGTGGCGAACATACCAAACCCCAGCATTTCAGGCTGATGATGGCGTGCGCGGAGATATGCCGCACGTCAGCGCATTTCATGATGATCGGCTCAAGGCACCATTCGCATGTCTGCCGCGAATGCGCGGAAATCTGCAGCGAATGCGCTGTGGATTGCGAGCGGATCGGCGATATGGCGGAGTGCGTGGATGCCTGCCGCAAGTGCGCCGAGACCTGCCTGCAGATGGCGGCGGCGTAAGAGAGGCAGAAATGAACGACGATGAGACCGATCAGAAGCGGGTGGAACCTCCGACATTTGCAGCTCAAGATGTTCGCCAGGGCGAGATTATCCTGAAGCGCCACTGGCAGCGCCTGGTTTTCATCGGAGGCTTGCTGGCCGCGGTTCTCGTGATCTTGCTGCTGCGATTTGCCTGAGATGCCACGAATGTCGCGGTCACCTGCGATCGGATAGATAGACTACTGGTCACTCCAGCTCTTCCAGCCAGCGCAGCACCGCTACCTCGTCTTCATCCAACCATTTCAGAATGCTGGATCTTTTCCTCACCTTCGTCTTGGCGATCTTCGCCAGGCTGCCGTCCTCGAAACCTTCGAACACGCCCGGATGTATGTAGGATCCTCGGCAGACGGCCCGTGTATTCACCAGTTTCGCGGCCACTCTGTCGACGATCTCGTTTATCTGCCT
>NZ_JARWLB010000041.1:0-12697 GCF_047445835.1 Rhizobium sp. BR 317
TCGACAGACTTTTGCATCATGCCGTCGTCGTTCAGATCGAAGGATCAAGTTACAGGCTGCGCCAACATGCCGAATTGATGCCTGAACATGTTCGCTCGAAAGCATTGATAACGCCTCCGTCCTTTGCCCCACCATCACGACCTCGCGGCAGACCGCCGAAAAATACCCAATTCTCCTCGTCGTCCGGGGCGGCATAATTGGGGAATTTTACTTCGGCACTTCTGGGGAAATTTCATCCGGCATTGACACACATCATCGACGACGTTGAGCACGCGAAACCTCCTTCCGCAGGCGAACTGGTCGTGGACGAAATCCAGCGACCATCGGGCATTGGCCTTCGCTTCGACCAGAATCGGCGCACGCGTGCCGACAGCACGGCGTCTGGCTTTACGCTTGCGGACAGAGAGACCCTCCTCGCGATATAGCCGAATAGATGCGATTGACGCCGGACGGCTCTCCCTCCCGCCGAAGCAGGACKAACAGCCGCCGGTAACCGAAGCGCCGACGCTCATTGGCGAGGTCGCGCAGCTTCGCCCGCAATTCAACCTCCGGCGGTCGACACGACTGATAACGCACCGTCTTGCGATCAGCGGAAGCAATCTGACAGGCCCGCCGTTCCGAAAGACCCATGATGGCCTTCAGATGCGCGACAGCTTCGCGCTTGGCGGCAGGCCCTACCATTTTTTTGCAAGAAGCTCGCGAAGTGCGGCTGCATCAAGCATCTGTTCGGCCAGCAGCTTCTTCAGCCTGGCGTTCTCGTCCTCAAGCGCCTTCAGCCGCTTCGCCTCGGACACCTCCATGCCCCCGTATTTGGCCTTCCAATTATAAAACGTGGCTTCTGAAATCCCGTGCTTCCGGCACAGGTCCGCCGCCTTCGCGCCAGCCTCCTGCTCCTTCAGCACCGCAATAATCTGCTCTTCCGTAAATCTCTGCTTCTTCATGCGTCCGTCCTTCAATGGGCCGGACTCTAATCAATTTTGGAGGAAATTCGCAGTGGCAGGTCACCGGAGGGGATCGCGCCGCGATTACCCCATGTATTACGCCGGTACTGACATCAGCGGGGCAAGGCGGCGCACCGTCCAACATGAATGGCTCGACCAATACATTATCGAAAGCATCGGGGAGGCGCAGGAATTCGCCACGCAGTGGTTATGTAAGGTGCTGGAAGCGTTTCAGCAGGTTTCCCGAGCGGCGAAGGAAGAAATTTCAATACCCTCGAGGTCCAGGTCGGCGACAATCGTCCAGAGATGATACGCCGAGCTTCCTGGTATCGAGTTCGCGACAAAATTTCCAGAACCGTCGAAGCAGTCTCTCCACATGCCATGCGGCGTATGGCTTAGATATTCTGTCATAATCTGTGTTGCGAGCTGGCGTGCTCTGTCTAAGTTGATGGGATCATTTTGCGCAGTGTACTCAGCAACATAAGCTTTGAGCAACTCGATTTGTGGCCATAGGCGTCTCGTGTTTTTGGAAATGCTCCCGTCATCGAACACCTCGTCGAGAATAAACGGGGTGAACGATCCACTGCGACAACGCTGAGATGAAGCGAGGAGGTTCGCACAAAGCTGCGTATGATCTCCTTTCGCTAGCTTCTCATATCTCCGGATCAACCAAACCCACTCTGCCATGTGGCCGGGCTCAATTCGATCTGAGCCGTATTCCTTCGAGATTTCCCATGCTGGGCCAAAAAACTCTCGGAGCAGGCCGAATTCCCTGTCGTAAAACTGCGCCTGAAACAGCGCGAAAATTTCACGGGCGCGTGTGACATAGGTGTAGGATCCATCTATCTCCCACAGCGCAAGACAAGCTTCAAAAAAATGCATGTGGGGATTTTGCCGGCGAGGTAAATCTCCGCTCGCGGTCTCAGCCCATCCACCGAAGTCTGCGGCAAGCGTTTTATCGATCGCGCATAACGTCTCATCTACGATGCTCTTATAGCCGCTGTTTCCGGTCGCCTTGAAAAGCCACGCAAGAGCAAGGAGAACGCAGGATTGATCGTAAAGATCTATCTCGGGATCCACTACGCGAGACGTCGCAAGATCGTAGGATCGCGCAAATCCAGCCCGTTCACCAGGCACCCAGCAAATACTTTTCAAGTTCTCAAATGCAATTTGCGCCTTATCCAACGCCCCTATTGGCGCGGCATTCCTGCAGTAGGCATTCGCAAACACATAAATTTGGCGCGCGGCAGTGCGTGTTCGCACTACCGTGCTGCGCGTGTGGTCGCCATCGAGAGACAATGCTTCAACAAACTGACTCGCCTTGTCATCGAAGGCCCGCTTAAGCCAAACTGGAAGCATGACTTCAGTCAAATGTTTTTTAAGGGCAAGCAACGGCATGGCAAAATCTTTAAGGTAATTCAGAATTACAGCTTCAAATAGCCAGATTAAAGGCTTCAATCAACTGGCGAAAATGGTCAGCCCATCTCGTACGCGTGATTATAACGTCGCTACTGCTCATGAATGCCCCATTCAATCCAGCCATTGCAAACAAGCGGATTGATGTTTTGCTCATTTTTTTTGCAGCTCGTCGCGCTCGCGGTGCATTGCCGAAATATCCTCGGAAGCTCTTGATACGCGGGGTGCGTCAATGGCTTTTCGGTCTTGGTGAACCAATGCGGGAAATGCTGTTCACGTTGAATATCAGTGGCTTCGAAACATCGCTTTATATTCGAGTAACGCTTCGAGGGTTGCATCGACGTCCAAGCTATATTCAGGAAACTCGTGTCTGTAAGCTTCTAGAAGCGCGATACTGTCATTGATTCGGTAAGGTGTTCGGCACATGCCGTAATATGTTTCAAGTAGATTTTTAAGCCAATACCTCTCCTGGTACTTCGCCTTAGAAAATTCCTCGATTAAAGTGTCTCCTGAAAACTCTACAGTTCTGCCGTAGTAGAGCGCTGATAGCACTGCTCGTATGCGTTCCTCAGGGGTGTTATCCAGCCGAGAAAGTGTTTCAATAATCTCTTCCTCACTTTTTCTTTCCGGTGCATCATATTTCATTTAATGGGCCTCCCCTTCGGGGTGAACAGTCCTGCTCGAATTAGGAGCGCTTTTTTCGGATTGTCGAAGTGCGTCCCAGGAGGATGGAACATAGCTCACTCCATATGCTGGAGATCACTCTGCGGAACAAGTGCGACCTTGCCCTTGAGGCCGCTTTCGGTGTCACCTGGTTCGATGACCCCACCGTACTCAGGGACCCTTACCAGCAGAAATGCGTACAGGAAGCGCGTGCCCTGCTGCTCAGGGAGGGTAAAGCCGCCACCCACAGCCAGATGATCGCCGAGTTGAATTTCGGGTTCTGGAGCTCCCTCTTCGGTCGCTCCTCCAGCCATCTGTGGGGCACCCTCCGCCCGATCTTTAGCACTGGTGGCCTGCAGCGCGCGACCATTGCCCAGAAACTACGGGATCTCCGTCGCCTGCGTAACCGCATCGCCCACTATGAGCCTATACTGGCGCAGCCCTTGACCGCGTTGCATACCGCTACCCTGGATCTGACCTCATGGATGGCGGCAGAGGCCGCGGCCTGGATCACGACCCATTCCGCTGTCGCCTACCCGGCAACCCCGATCATCATTACGGACCCAACCACTGGCCGGAGTGTATTCGACATCGCCCTTAATGGTCACCTACCAGTGTAAACACACGAGCGGGGGGTATCCGAAATTCCAAACCCGTGCGGGATGCGCCGCCCCAAGGTAGCAAAATGTGAGAAATATCACCAAAACCGTGTATTTGAGCCTTGAAGGAGCGCGGCATTTACAACGCAGACCTGCCACGACCATCACGATTTGTATGATTAGTTACGGAGCCAGGCCGCTGTCGCAGCCTTGGGCTTCTTCGGGTTGCTCTGCCAGGCCATTTCGCCGGCCATGATAGAACCCAACAGCATGATCCGCTCGACGACATTGGTGAGATTGTGTTCCTGGGACACTGAACAGCAGATGCCGGAAGGCTTCAGACCTCTGGGTCTTCCCGGAAGACTGCTTCGAGCCGCATAATGTTCACAGTGCGTTCAATCGTAGCGCAGCATTTTGAGCTGTCACCGTGGCACTTTCAGTCCATGCCTCGGCATCTAAAGCGCTCTTCTTGTAATCGCGGCTTTGAAATTGTCCACCATAAGAGCCTGATCACTAGCCGCTTTGCGACTGATTGCTAAAGCGGATGGATCGCTGTTGATGTAGTCGAGAAAATCCTTTGGAAGTCGCACCCTGTGTACCCTCACCCAGCGTGCGAGCATGCCATCCCATGCAAATTGCCATCGGTTCTAACATAATGCGGCATATCCCATTTTCCGGTCAGTGGATCTTCGGTCATCCCCATAAATTCGAGTACAGGCATACCTGAATCCATATAATCTGCGGCTTTCTGCGCCTGTTCACAATCCAAGGCGTTCATGTTGTCAAACACGCTTGGCGAACTCTGTTCATCAGAACAACCGGTCATTTCCTTATAGGGGAGCAGATATATCAGCTGCGACATGAGCTATTTCCAGATAGAAAGCCAAGCGGGCGTTTTCGACTGTGCAGTTATCGCTTGTCTGGCATGACCGCGCCGCACGATAGGCGGTAAATGCCATTCTTCCGCTGTTTATCGTTCAGGTAGTTGTATTGATAGTTGGCAGCGCCATAGGCTGCTCCTTCGCCGCCGCCGACAGCTCCGCCTACGATGGCGCTCAGGCTCTCGCCAAGTAGTGCAGCAAGTTGATCACGATCAGCGGCCGACAAGCTGCTGCCCTGCAGCATCCCATTCACGAGGCGTTCGATCGCCCGTGCAAGGCAGAGTGGTAACTGGCAGTGACTGGAGCGCACCGGATCGCGATAGATGCCACTGGCGGCAATCTTTGGTCCCCATCGGCGTTCGATGGTGTCATCCAAGCCGATCACAATGGGACCATCGGGTACGAGGCTGGCGGCAACGAGCGACAATAGCCGCGAAGCCAACGTGCGCGGGTTCCAGCGCGCGCGGTTAAGAAGCTGATGGTAGAGGGAAAAATTGTCAGCCTCGGCGCGGCCGGTGATCCGCAAACATGACGTCACTGTTAGTTTGCCTGGAGACAGGATCGCGCCCATCACCAGGACCAGCAGATGCTCCCAGCTGGGTGCCGTGAACCAGGGACGAAACGACGACAGCCACTGGTGAAGGATGTGCGGAACAGGATCACCCGACCCGACGCAGTTCTCATTATGATCGGTCATCCACCGGTTCGAATCCGGTCAGGCAAAACAGACAAGTCGGAGAGGCTGCGGCGAATTGATTCACGCCGCTCCAATTGCCGCAAGATGACAGGCCCCTGTGTACCCTCACGCTGCCAGCACGCGGAAGATCGCCGCCGCCGCTAAAAACCTGAAATTCCCATGAGATTTTGTACGAGCTTAGACGCCCGCGTAGTCGGGAGCACTTCTAGCTTTCCTCCGCGCAACGTCAAAAGTTAGAGAAGTTCGTGGCGGCCCAAAAATCTTCGTTCATGCTCCTGGACCAGTAGCGGTGGGAAGTGGGAATCATATGTTCGAAATCACCTTGGGCGCCCCACCAGCCGTCCAGAGCAACAGCTTCGTATTGGCGGCCGCGCACTATATGCATAAATATTTTCCTGTCATAATTTATGTAAAACTTTGGAAGTTTTGAGAATAATCTAGTTCTGAGCGCAATCAGATCTTCAGGAATTATGGTATCAAACGATATAGAATTCTCCATATGCATGGACAATTCAGCATATTGACCAAGGTCTTCGCTAAAAAATTCCTGACGCAGCAGATTTGTATTGGCAACTTTGGCTGACGTTCCGTCTCTGTATCGAGGAAATACTTCAGTGGTAAGTGTCGGAATACCTTCGCGAAAATCTTGTCGCTGTTTCACCCGCCATTGATCTACGGTGAGGCCTTTTGGTAAAAATCGTCGATATTGGGGGTTTTCGCACATTGCTTCGATATTTTTGGCTTGATCAAGGTTGAAATGTGCTTCCCAGTCAATGATCCAATAATAGCTGCTAGAGTGCACGAAGAAACCGATACACTCTTCCCGCTTCAGGATGCCTTCCCGCAAGTCACTACTGATTTGTTCCAAATTCATCTAAGAACTCCTGCTGTGTCAGAACACGGCCTCTGGACGAGTTTGTAGCCATGAGATCTGAATAAACTTGATCCAATTGAAGCGAGACTGCTCCGCCAGATTTTGTGGCATCCACAATCTGGACCGGTGCACCTTTATTGCCAGCCTGGGGAACGGCTACTTCCATAATTTGATTGTGTGTAGCTCGGTCCACCTCAAAGACTACAACATTTCCATCTGGACGTCTTTGAGAGATATAGTACATCGCATGGTCTGCGCTACCGGTACTGACACAGATTGCCCCGGAACAACCTGGCGTTATGGTGACGGAACCGTCCGCACTGACGGTTAGCGCCTCCCGACTTGTAGCAGAACCTGCCCCCCCTCCTTGTACTCTGAAATAGGCAACGCCCTCGGGGACATCAGGGACTAGATTGTTCGCCGCCGCAGGTTCAATGGCGGCTAGTTCCTCCAATTGCGCTTCGGCTTTTGCTGCATTGCTTGCCACTATCGCGGGCGGCACTTCCGGGCAGACGGTTGCAGCAACGCAGCCTGCTAGCGCTACGGCCTGTGTACATGCGATCGGATTCGAGAACATGCAATATGCGTAAACTTCAGGGGCAATAACGGCGCCTGCGCCAGCAAGTACCACAATCGCCCCGGCGGCCACGTTAGTATTCGTTCGGTTGATTTCAGCCATCGCGCCGTCGATCGCGTCCGGGATCGACGTGTGGTTATTGACAGCGTTGTCCACGTATCTGGCGAGAATGACATCGAGATAGACAAATCCCTTGCCCGCCGTGAACTGCGCCAACGTATCGGCATCGATGTCGAGGTTGAGCGAGCTGTCTCCCGGCTGCTTGTCCGGGAATACGTCGATACCAGCGCGGTCAAGACGGGCGGCGTATTGCAGGAATTCGTTGACCTTCGTTTTGCACGAAACAGAGCCGGGATCTGCCTTACACGTGGTCATCAGATCGATGTCGTTCTGAAGCGACAACTCTTGGTAGCTTCTGACGTCGGCCCACTCTTTAGCGCAATCCGATTGGCATGCTTCAGCCCTCTTTAAAGCTTCGACCGCTTTGAAAAGATCCTTGTCGGCGAGATAGTTGTATTTGTAGTTCGCCGCTGCATAGGCCGCACCTTCGCCACCACTGATGGCACCGGCCGCCAGAGCTGACAAACTTTGTCCGATCAGGGTGGCAAGTTGTTTGCCCTCTTCAGTTCCTTCGTATTTGGTACCTTTCAGCATGCTGTCGACGAGATCTKAGATTGCCGAGGCGAGCAGTGTGGAGGTAGCCCCACCAAGTGCTCCCTTTAGGGCACCCTCCCAGCCGTTGACGCCACCGAGTAAGCCACCGCCAATCGCATGCAAGAGCGCACGGCCAGCGCCGCCTTCGCCCCAGAAGGCGCGCTCTTCATCCGTCTGTGCCTTTAACATGAAGTCGTTGGCGATCGTCGCCACAAGACCTGCCATGGTGGCCTCAGCAGCCTGCAGATCGGCCTGTGTCTTATACTGCTGTTGCAAGATGTTCTGCAGATCCGGAAGGCCGGGCAGAGACGTGTTGGTATTTTCGGTATCTCGACGGATGGTCGAGATATCCTGGACCTGATGCGCGGGATCGGTAATGGTGATGCCGATGTTGGAGCCGATCGCCGAATAGGCCTTGCCGGTGGCACTGTCGCCATCCTTGATCGGCGGCGCGATGGAAAGCCCGTTGGTGCCGATCGAGCCACCGTAGGTGTCGGCCTTCCAGGTCGAGTGGGTATCGATATCGGCGACCGTCAAAGTGCCGGTGGAGAAGCTGTTGCGTTCGGCACTGGCATCACTGGTGATCAGGCCACCGATCAACGACGTCTGGCCGGTGACATTGATATCGAGCCCGCCTGTGCCGGTGTGAATGCCGGATTGTTCGCTGACCAGGACCGCATCGCCCTTCGCGTTTTGCGTGACGCCCGAGACGTTGAAACTGCCGATGCCGACTGTGCCGGAAAGGCTGAGCTGATCGGCATTGGCTTTGGCCGTATCTACCAGGCTCTCGATTGTGAGATTCTTCACGTCGGCGGTGACCGAATCGCCTGTGACCGTCGCGCCCCGGAGAGCGAGATCGATTGTGACGATCGTCACGTCGCCGGTGCCGTCCACGTGGGTGTTGGTATGGGTTACGCTGCTCGTGCCGCTCCCGCCCTCCCCATAGGAAGCGCTAGCGTAAACGCCCGTCTTTTCGCAGCCGCCTTTCGTACCACATGAGAAGCCGACGCCAACGCTGGCGCTCCAGGAGCTGTTCGAACTCGATGAATCCGACGTACCCGTGGCGGCATTGAGATTGATGTCGCCGTTTTCCGCCGACAGGAAGATGTCGCCCGTTAGCGGATCGTCGGAGATGGTGGGCAGGCCGGACTTGTCATAACCAGCGAGGATCTGCGCACCATCGCTGGTGATCGAGCCGTTCTCAGCCTCCATGGTGATCGAGCGACCGGCGCGGATATCGGTGACCACCGGGTTCGAAACGGTCGACGAGGAATTACTCTCTTGATGACTGATACCAGCGGAGAGCGAAACGTCGAATTGCAGACCCTTCTTATCGCTATCAGTGCCGTTGAGCTGCTGATAACCCTGTTTCAAGTCCAGATAGCCTTGATAGAAACCGAGAGCGGCAATGGCGGTGTTGGTGATCGCATTGACACCGCCGCTGTCGCTGAGACGCTCGGCCGAGTTATAGATGCTCTGGGCTGCCTTTCCCACCTGGCTGGAGACTGTCAGCGTCACGCCGGCAAAGGTTTTCTCGTGAGCCTCCTGATAGTTGGTGACGTCATTGGCCGAGAGAAGATTGATGTCGTTGTTGGCAAAGAGGTTGACATCACGTTCGGCCGAAGCACTGGTCGCCTGCAGGTTGACATCATGACCGGCCGAGATATTGAGATCACGGCCAGCCGAGAGTGTTGATATAGCGTTGGTATCAGACTGCTGCGCGTTGCTGTCCTTTGTGGACTGCGCGCCGATGCCGATGGAGAAGCCGCCGTTGCCGGCCGAGAGCGACAGGCCGAAGCCGGACTTCTTCTGCGTCTCCGATTCCGACGAGCTTTCCGCACCCGGCGTGACGTTGACGTCTTGCGCGGCCGACAGATTGATGTCCTGATCGGCGCTGATCGACGAACCCATGATGGTCAGGTTGGTCTTGCGGGCCGTCAGATTGACGTCCTCGCCGGCGCTGAGTTCGGAGCCGACATTGTCCGTGGAGGACTGCTTTCCGTCTTTCGCGTTCTTGCCATAGAGCGAGATGAAGCCGCCACCGGAGCCGACGAAGAGGCCCGAATCCTTGCGCTGGCTATCGGACTGGTGGTTCTCCTGTGCGCCGATAACGGCGACACTGTCGCCGGAGACTGTCAGTGAGCCGGCGGAATTGACCTTCGAGCCGACGATGACGGCAGCCTTGCCGGCATCGAGATTGATATCGCCGGAAGCGGAAAGCTGCGAACCGACCGTCGTCTCGTTGTAGGCGTCGTAGCTAGAGGTGCCGCTGCGCAGGAAGCCCTTGCGCTTGGCGCTGTCGTTMTCGGTCTCGGTGTCCTTGCCGGCTGTCACGACCAAATTGCCGCCGGACTGGATGCTGAGATCGGCAACGTGATCGCTGTCACCGGCCGTCAGGGTCGAGGCCGAGATGGTGGTGTCGCCGCCGGAGATGATGGTTACGCCGTCCTTGCCGGAGATCGCGGAGCCAACTGCGGTGGTATCCTCCAGATGGCCGTTGGCCTTCTCCTTGATCGAGGTGCCGAGGAAGCCGGATTTCTTCGAAGAGGAGTGAACGTCCAGTGTGGAGGAATCCGTCGCCTCGGCGATGGTCAAATCGCCACCGGCCTGCAGACCGACAGAGCCATCTGCCGAAATTTTCGAGCCGATGACATTGAGGTCACCGCCGGATTTGGCKACGATGTCACCGCCCGCGGTAATTTCCGAGCCGGTATGCGTGGTCGATGAGGACGAGTTGCCGCCGAAGGTCGATGAGGATTGGTTCTGCGACGTCGAGACGTTGATGTCGCCCTTCGAGGTCAGGCCAAGATCGCCGTCGGCCTTCAGTTGTGCGCCCGAGATCAAAAGGCCCGCATTGCCGTTGACCGAAAGATTGCCGGTCGCAATGAGCTGCGAGGCCTGTTGATCCGTGCCGGCGGTTTTKGTGTAGCCGTCATTGGTCAGGCGGGCGACATCGGTCGAGATGATATTGACCGATCCCTGCTTCGCCGTGACGGCGAGATTGCCGCCGGCCTGGGCCGTGGAAGCGCTGATATCGATGTTGTTATTGGCAGTGATGCCGAGATTGCCCCCGGTGGTGATGCGGGTGCCGGTCGCATTTTGCTGGCTGCCATTGTCGACCTTTGTGGCGGCAAGCGTCACGGTCTGGCCGGAGAGCTGCGCCGCGCCGACAGCGGCGATCTTGGCGCCCTGCGAGTTCAGCGTGCCACCGGCGGCGATCTGCAGGTTGCCGCCGGCTGATATGCCGGCATTAGTATTGACCACATTCTCGCCGCCGATGTTCATCGTCTGGGCGGCAAGCGTAATGCCATTGCTGGCATTGAGGTTCATATTGCCGCCGGCGAGGAAGGTACCGCCATTGGCCTTGATGTCGGTAGCATTGATGGTCATGCCGTCGGCTGCGGCAATCGCGCCGGAATTGTTGACGGAGCCGGCATCGATGCTGACCGTATTACCGGCAATAACCGCGGCGCTGTTGTTGACCTTGGCGCGGTCGGCGGCCGAGAGATAGACGACCGGCACCAGCACCTGCGCGCCATCGACGACCTCGGTCTGGTAGATGACGATCGACTGGGTGAGCGAGGCCGCCTGCTGTGGCGTCAGCCCCTGGCCGAGGGCAAGACCGTTCGCTTCGGCATAGGCGACACCGTTGTCGAGCAGCGTCTTCATCTGGTCGGTGGCGTTGTTGCCGGGGATGAAGGAGCCGGCGCCAAGGCCATCGCCGACCAGTTGGCGCATCTGTTCATCGACGAGCTGGTTGTCGAAATAGGCATCGCCGAGGAAGGGAACCTGGGTCTCCGGCGTATAGCCGATGCGGTTGATAAAATAACCCGAGCCGTAGAACTTCGAGACGTCGAGGAAGGTTGCCCGCGTTTCGAACAGGAAGACCTGGCCGGGAACKGTGCCGCCGACGCCACCGGATTGCGGCTTGGCGACCGAGGCAAGCTGAGCGCCGTTTACCTGCAGCATCTGGGCAAGGTTGCCGCTGTTGCCGATGGCGGCGGTCAGCTTGCCCATCAGGCTGTTCGGACTGATCGCAGCGCCGCCGGTCGTCAGGCTGTTGCCGCTGACCGTTGGGCCGTTGCCGATCGTTGCGCTGCCACCCGTCAAGGACGGGCCGCTGGTGAGGCTGGCGCCGCCATTGGCGGCGACGCTGGTGAGTGCCGCATTGACGTTGAAGAGGGCGCCTCCGGCCGTCATGCTGCTGAGTGCCGAGAGCGGATTGCCGGGATTGCTCAAGGTGGCGGAGCCTGCTCCTCCCGACACGGAACCCGCCGCCGAGCTGTTGCTGATTGCGCCGAATGACAGACTGAGGGCACCGGCAGCCTTGATGTTGCCTGATGCGCCGCCGATGACCTGTGAGCTCGAGACGATCGAGGTGCCGTTGGCGATGTTGCGCGACGGATCGGCGCTACCATTGGCATTGTAGGCCGTGCACGCACTTTCGGCGCTGCAGGTCAGCGTGGTTGTGCGATAAAGCGCAACGCCCTCGTTGGTGAGTGCCGATCCCGTTAGCGTCGCGTTGCCGTCGGCCTCGATCGAGCTATAGGAATTGGTGAGATTGGTGGCATCAATCGTCAGATCGCCGCCGGCGCGGATCACCGCCTCGGCGCTCAACGGCGCCGTAAACCGATCCTCATAAACCGATTGGCTGATGTTGGCGCCGCCGTCCCAGGTGTAGGTCGTGCTGGTGTCCGAGCCGTTGCGGACGACTTCATCGACAATGAAATACCTGGAGGGGTTGTTTGGATCGAGGATCGGGTTACCGTTGGCATCCGTGGGTACACGGGCCTTGATCCAGTCGAAGATCGGCCGAACCTCCGTCGGGCCGCTACCGCTGACCCAGGTCCAGGCGTGATAGGAAGTGCCGTCGGCGAATGTTGCCACCGAATACAACAGCGGCTGATAATCGGAAAACAGTCCCGGATCGACCCCCGCATAAAGCTGGAACATATTCTGGTCGGTCGATTCCAGATAGGCGAAGGGTTGGCCGGCGACGGCGGGATTAAGCACGAAGGTGCCGACAACCGCACCGGAGGAGACCAACTGACCCGTCACCCAGGTCGGTGTCGCCGAGCGCCTGTTGGTGAGATTGCTGGTGAGGATCGACATGTCTCCGCCGGACTGAATGAGGCCGGATACATTGGTGACTGCCGCATTGCGCTGACCCGCAACCGCGCCCTCGATGGTCAACCCATTGTTGGCGACAATGGCCCCCTGATCATTGGTGAGCACGCCGCCGACGAAGAGGTTGGCGTTGTTGCCGGTAAAGACCAGGCCGGAGGGGCTGTTATAGAAATCCCCCGATACGTTGAAGGTGAGATCGTTGCCGGCGGCAAGCTGACCGGTATTGGCGAGCGACGGCAGGCTGAGCGTCAGGTCGTGTGCGGCCAGC
>NZ_JARWLB010000042.1:0-10492 GCF_047445835.1 Rhizobium sp. BR 317
GTCGAACCCGCCGCAGCTGCGAGCGTCCAGAGTCGCCGCGACGACAGCATGATCGATGTGAACGTATCCTCAGGCTTTTCGAGTGCCATCTCAGCGGGCATTGGTTTCATTCCTGAAGACCGCAAGCAGGAAGGCCTGTTTCTTCGGCTTCCGATCTACGACAACATCGCACTTGGCAAGCAGTTGAACCGGAACATGGCGAGCGTTGCATGGCGTTCCATCTCCAGGGTTCACGATGTCATAAAGTCGCTCCGTGTTGCGGCTGCCGACCCCGCCTCGCCCGTCGGCAAACTTTCGGGTGGAAACCAGCAAAAGGTGCTTCTGTGCCGCTGGCTGCTTTCGGGGGTCGATATCCTTGTCATCGAGGAGCCGACACGGGGCGTCGATGTCGGCGCGAAAGCGGAAATCTACAAGCTGCTTCGCGATTTTGCCGATCGTGGCGGTGCAGTGATCGTCTCGTCGCGCGAGCACGCCGAACTGATCGGGCTGTGTGACAACATCCTGGTCGTTCACGACAAAAAGATCGTCGGGCAGATGCCCGCGCTCGATGCCACAGAGGAAACCATCCTGGGAACCGCACTAGGTTCGAACTTCGCGCACGATCCGCGCGCCGCTGTTCATTGAGGAGGATACATGAATACCATCGCAAACTTCCTGAAGACTCCTTACCGGGCGGGTGCGATCCGGCTGTCGATCGGGACGCTATTCGTGCTGGTGGTCGCCTCGGTCATCCTGCTTCCAGAATTTCTGGCGCCGGAGAATCTGTCGAACCTGCTGGCCCAATCTACTGTTCTTGTCATTTCTGCGCTCGGCCAGACCTTTGTGATCCTGACGGGCGGCCTGGACGTTTCCGTTGGTTCGATCATCAGCGTGACGACCACGATCATGACACTCGACATGCCAGAGGTTGTCCGTGTCGTGCTTTGCATTGCGGTTGCGATCGCATTCGGACTGGCCAACGGATACGGCGTAGCCAGGCTTAACGTCCACCCGATCATCATGACCCTGGCAACCATGGGGATCGGCCAGGGACTGGCGCTTATCATTCTCCCGATCCCCGGCGGGAAGGTGCCTGATTGGCTGTCGGCGTCAGTCGCGGGTTCGGTCGGGCCCGTGCCAAACTCGCTGCTCTGGCTGATCGCCGCCACCGTCGTTGCTGCCTGGATGCTTTATCGCAGGCCGTTTGGCCTTTACCTGTTCGCTTCGGGGGGTAACGATTTCAATGCCCGCATGAATTGCGTCCCGGTCGAGCGCACAGTCATTAAAGCCTACATCCTGTCGGCGCTAATTGCTTGTGCTGCCGGGATGTTCCTCGCGGGCCGCCTTGCCTCGGGCGATCCCAAGGGGGGTGCTACCTTCGGAATTGAATCCGTTACCGCAGCAGCGCTCGGGGGTGTTCACCTAGCTGGCGGTATCGGTAGCATCCTCGGCACTGTCGCCGGCGCGGCTATCCTCGGCATCGTCAACAACGTGATGAACCTCGCCAACGTCTCGGCATTCCTCCAGTCGGTCGTGAAGGGCCTTCTGCTGCTGGCACTCGTCGTTTCGCAGCGTCGCAAAACGATCGGACTTTGAAAGAGATGGACCTCTCGATGACCACAGCAGATGCGAAAATTGAGACGCCATCCCGCACTCTCACCGCCAAGCGCACACTTTCCTGGGTGCTCGGCTTGCCCCCGGCATATTACGTGCTCGCAATCCTGATCGCTTTGGCCCCCGCGGTAAGTGCGACGCTGATCAATCCGAACTATTGGTTCGTGATCCTGAAACAGTCAGCGCCGCTCGGGATCGCGGTGCTGGCGCAATCTCTTGTCATGCGGGTGCGTTCTATTGATCTCTCGGTCAGTGGCGTGTTTGCTTTTTCGATCTATCTCGCCAGCTCCGGGCTCCTCAACAGTTACCCGCCCTTCGTCACGGTCCTGATGACGATCGTCATCGGCCTTGCCGTCGGTCTGATCAACGGCGCCCTCGTGGCCTATGTCCGCGCCTCCGCGGTCATCGCGACGCTGAGCGTATCGGCGATCCTCATCGGGATCGTCCAGTTCATGAGTTCCGGCCGTGCACCGGGTTCGACACCAAGCTGGCTTCGCGTCCTGACGAGCGGGAACATCTACGGCCTGTCTTACTCCGTTATCGTCTGGATCGGGATTTCCGTGGTCGTCGCACTAGCGTTCCGCTTCCTGATCCTCGGGCGCTACTTCCGCGCTGTCGGCGACAATCCGAGGGCGGCGGAGATAACAGGCATACCTCTGGCTCGAACGATTTTTGTCTCGCATACGCTGGCGGGCACGCTGACGGGCATCGCCGCCCTGGTTCAGGTGTCTGCGCTGGCCGTTGGAACGATCAAGCCCGGCTTCGACACCTTCATGAACGCTCTCGCCGCGACGATTCTCGGTGGGGTGACGTTCGGCGTCGACCGCGGCGGCGTCGCGGGGCCTTTCGTGGCGGTCGTCGCCTTCAGTTTCCTATTTGCGATGTTGACCGTGTTCGGCATCCAGGAGCCCGGCAAGCTTATCGTCCAGGGCGGGATCATCGCTCTTGCGGCGATCATTTACGGCGCACGTGTCGGTCGCGTCTAGCCCGCACAGGATGCCAGACAGGTCATTCCCGGTGTCAACGCGGGAGAATGCAGGAGAAAAGCATGGTGAAGATAACGGCGGCTGTGGCCGTAAAACCGAAAGCTCCGCTGGAGTTTCGTGAACTTGAGCTGGCGGATCCCGAAGGCAATGAAATTCTTGTGCGAACGGTCGCGACGGGCATCTGCCATACGGACCTGTTGCTCCGTGATGGGATTTTTGGGCCTCCCGCCCCGGTCATACCGGGACATGAAGGTGTTGGCATCGTCGAAGCCATCGGGGCGGACGTCCAGGGTTTAAGAGTGGGCGACCACGTTGCGCTCAGCCAGAGTTCATGTGGCTTCTGCGGCGATTGCCGGCGCTCTCACCCGATGAACTGCCAGAACTACACCCAGTACAATCTGACGGGGCTTCGTCCGAACGGCAAAAAGGCCTTGCTTTGTGATGAAGTCGGCATCGGCAGCAACTTTGTCGGCCAGTCATCCTTCGCGACCCACATCCTGGCGACTGAGAACAACGCCGCGCAGCTTCCCAAGGATTTCGACCTGACGAATGCGGCCCCGCTCGGTTGCGGCATGGCAACGGGGGCAGGTACCGTCATCAACGCCATGAAGCCGGAGATCGGACAAACCATTGCCGTGTTCGGCGCCGGAGCAGTGGGCATGGCTGCGGTGATGGCCGCCAAGGTCCGGCGGTGCAGCAAGATCATCATCATCGACCTGAACGAGCAGCGTTTGGCGATGGCCAAGACGTTGGGCGCGACCCATGCTATCAACGGCAGGGACCCAGACGTCGTGGAGCAGATCCACGCCTTGACGGGCGGCGGTGCCGATTTTGCGATCGATGCCGTGGGTATCATTCCCGTCATCCTGAATACGATCAAATGCACGCGGGCAGGGGGCCATGTCGTCCTCCTCGGGCTCGACGCGCTCGGCAAGGATATTCCAATCCCGCTGGACCTCATGGTCTTCAACCGGAAAATTCAGGGTGCCATCCTCGGAGACCAGATCCCCCAGCTCTTCATTCCCCAACTGGTCGAGCTGAACCAGGCCGGCCTATTCCCGTTCCAGAAGCTGATCACAAAGTATCCGTTCGAGAAAATCAACGAGGCCGTCGCCGATGCCGAAGCTGGCCGCGTGATCAAGCCCGTCATCGTCTTCAATTAGGAGCTTCCCACATGCCATCGAGCAAGTCCGACGAACAGCATCTCATTGTTGAGTTTAAAACATCGACGCGTAACCGGGACCGTGTCAACACACTGCTCCAGGAGTTTGTCGGCCCTGCCCGCGAGGAAGAGGGCTGCCTCTACTACAATCTCTACCAGCGCTCCGACGAGCCGAATACGTTCTTCATTCTCGATGGTTGGGCAAACGAGGAGGCAGCCGCGCGTCACGGAGAATCTCCGAACGTCAAGCGTGTTCTCGAACCGTTGCTTCCGTTGCTGGAAAGCCCCCCTTCCATCATTGTGAGCAGTCGCATCAGCGACTGAGCTTGCGATTGTGCAACACCGAAAGACGCGCTTGATCCGAGGCGGGTTTTTTCCAAAGGCTCGCGGGAGGACGAAATGGAGCATCGAGTTGTCATCGTGGGAGGCGGTTTCGCCGGCCTCCAATTGGCCAAGGATCTCAAATGTCCAAACCTCTCGATCACGATCATCGACAGACGCAATCATCACCTGTTCCAGCCGCTGCTCTATCAGGTCGCCACGACCGTCCTGGCGACCTCCGAGATTGCCTGGCCCATTCGCGCAGTATTTCGTGGAAGGAAAGATGTCACGACGCTTCTTGGCGAGGTCGTGGGCGTCGATGTCGAGAAGCGGCTCGTCTCGCTCAAGGGCGGCCATGCCATTCCCTACGATACCCTTGTTCTCGCAACGGGGGCCCGTCACGCGTATTTCGGCCGGGATGAATGGGAGCCCTTCGCGCCCGGACTGAAGGCGTTGGAAGACGCCACCACGATCCGCCGTCGCCTTCTCCTGGCGTTCGAAAAAGCGGAGCTGGAAACCGATCCCCAAGCGCGGGCGGGGCTGCTGACCTTCTCGATAATCGGCGCCGGGCCGACAGGCGTCGAAATGGCCGGGATCATCGCCGAACTGGCTCGAAGGACGCTTGTCGAGGAATTCAGAAACATCGATACGACTTCGGCGCGCATTCTTCTTGTAGAGGCAGGGCCGCGTATTCTGCCTGTTTTTCATTTGGCGTTATCGCAATACGCCGAGCGATCCCTTGCGTCGATGGGCGTCGAGGTTCGCACGGGAAGGCCCGTGACCGACTGCACCGAGGAAGGCATATCGATTGGGGACGAGTTTGTCCCGAGCCGCACGGTCATATGGGCGGCGGGCGTGCAGGCATCCAAGGCCGCCGTGTGGGTGGGGGCGGAGACGGATCGAGCGGGGCGTGCTATCGTGCAGCCCGACCTCACGGTCTTCGAACACCCGGACATCTTCGTTGTCGGCGATACCGCTAGCGTTAAGACCGGCGAGGGAATGCTGGTTCCTGGTATCGCGCCCGCCGCAAAGCAGCAGGGAAAATACGTCGCCCAAGTGATCAAGGCCCGCCTCAAACAGCGCTCAGCGCCGCCTGCCTTCAAGTACAGGCATCTTGGCAATCTTGCGACCATAGGACCAAGCTCCGCGGTGATCGATTTCGGCAGGCTGAGGCTCAAGGGCACCATCGCCTGGTGGATCTGGGGCCTTGCCCACATCTACTTTTTGATCGGAACAAGGAGCCGTATGGCGGTCGCGCTAAGCTGGCTTTGGGCATTTACCTCCGGCCACCACTCTGCTCGCCTCATTACCCAGAAGGAGACGCTTAAGGACGAGGTCTAGCCGCAGGGGCTGCAAACGATATTCTTCAGCTTAGAACCCAGCTTGTACAGCCGGCGGTCAAAGTCAATGCCCCGTCTGCCGATCATGACCGCTCTGAAGCGCAACCCAGAGCCGATTGGCCGGTGGTCAGTTGAGTTCAAGCAACGAATTTTGGCCTTCCCGTCTATGAGTATCAACTAAATTCCTAACGCCTCGATCGAGTACGAGATGGTAGTTCGACAATGACAACATGGAACCTTTGTCCTCTCCAGATGGCATCCTTGCGATGGCTGGCACGAGGGAAGACGATTGCTGTGATTGCCCAAATAGAGGGCAGGAGAGTAGACGATATCGAGCGCTGCTTGAACGATGCCTTGTTGCTGCTCGGAGTGGAGACCCTTGACGACGCTTTTCGAAAGATCGAAATAGCTCGCTGTGACCGAACTTAAAGCGATTTTAGCGCATTGACGGTATTTGGAATTGCCCGAGGGCGATTGTTCCATAATAGAACTTATCTGATTTTTGTTAATAGATTGATTTAAAAGAATAAATCCTGATAGAGAACTGAACGTCCTGGCGAGTCCCTCTCGGTGGAACATCATATTCCGTGACGCATGGACAGGGCAATTGACTGGCGAGGCCAGCCCTCGCCGTGGTTTCGACGGGGCATCGTGAACTCAACGGCAAAGGGTCGAGCCCATGACGCGGGGCTATTTTGTCAGTCATGCGCAAGCGATTTGCGCCCACAGGTTCATCGCTGCTGCCCCCAGTTCGCGACATGGCTCGCGGTGAGGTGCTGGGGCGATGTGGAACATGCTAGCAATCGGGTCATGGATGGAGACGAAGCGCCGCAAGAGTCCTTGTGACCTGCAAGGCTTCTTGATCCGCTGTCGCCGTCGGATTGGCTGGTGCGAATTCTCCGCTCGATTGTTCAAGCCCTTGTGATGCCGATGCGCGACAGCCGGCGTGATGTCTCGTTCGGTGTTGTAGGATTGAAGCTTGTCGTTGGCGAACGACCAAATTTCTCTGCCCGGCGGATCGTAGGGTGCGAGACAATGATCCCAAGAGCGGCCAGCATATCCTCGACCATCCGGAGACTGAAAAGGGAAACGGAACTAAAGCGACATCGCGTGGGCCGATAATTCAGCAGGAAAGCAGTGGCGACGATAAAGTGGCTCACGGTTTGTTATGCCCGATCATCGCGCAGCTAACCATGGTCAGTTAGCGTCACGAGGCTCCCCGTGGGCACCTTCAAACGCGCTTTCCTTCGCGTGTATCGGAGGCCACCAACGCAGGAGTTCGCTCTCCGTCTGAGGGCACGGGGAAAGTCTGCTTGTCAGATACGAAACATTGGCCATCGCCGCCTCCCTGGCTGCGTGATCTGCACAAAGGCCGCTTTTATCGATCTCGCGGCAATATTCGATCAGGGCTTCGATGGTCACCATGAGGAGGCCATGCCGCTCAGCGAATTCGCTGAGCTCGGGAAGACGCGCCATAGTGCCGTCGTCGTTGGCGATTTCGCAGATGACACCCGCTGGCTCGAGCCCGGCCAGCCGCGCGAAATCCACCGCGGCTTCCGTATGGCCGGGGCGGCCGAGGACACCGGACGGGTTTGCCCGCAGGGGGAATATGTGGCCCGGCCGGGACAGGTCCTCCGGCACGGTTGATGCGTCAGCGAGCGCCCTGATGGTCTTGGCGCGGTCTTCTGCGGAAATGCCGGTCGATACGCCTTGTATCAGGTCCACTGAGACAGTGAACGCTGTATGCATGGAATCCGAGTTACGCTCCACCATGAGCGGGATATCCAGTTCGTCCAGCCGGTCCCCGGTCATCGGAACGCAGATCAGGCCGCGCGCATAACGCATCATGAAGGCAACATGATCGTTCGTCACCTTGTCCGCGGCAACCAGGATGTCGCCTTCGTTTTCCCGGTCTTCGTCGTCCACGACGATGATCATCTCTCCGGCGGCGATTGCTTTAACTGCGCTCTCGATGGGAGCAAATTTCATGGTCTTCTCCTTGAACTAGACATGGCCCAGAGTGCGAGCGAGTTGGCGGTCGACCCGCTCCCGGAGTTCCGCAGTCGGTGCCGAATCTGGAAAGTCGCCGTCCATCGCATAGATGAAGTCACCGCGAACCTCGGCTTTGAAGAAGCCCATCAATGAGCGCAGGTGAGCCTCGACGTGCTGACCATGGGCTTCGGCTTTACCCGTTGCGAATATCAATACGGGTTTCCCCTGCAGGGCTGTCATTTCGAAGAGGTCGAAAAGATGCTTGAGAAGGCCGGTCATCGAGGACTTGAAGACCGGCGTGCCCACGATGAGGACATCTGAAGACTGGATTGCGTCAAGAACGTTCGCGAGTCCAACAGGAGCCTCCGAACGCCACAGGGTGGTTCCCAACACCGGGAGAACATCGACCAGGTCAAACAGATACCGTGTGTGACCGGGCGAGACGCTCGAGAGTGCGTATTCCCCGAGCGCCCGCGTCTTCGAGGGGCGCGAGACATTGCCAGTTATCGCGACAATCTTCAATTTGCCGGCCTTTCGATCAGATCTGGTTGCGGATATGCGGGGTACGAGCGTAGACGGCCACCATCGGCACGATCAGCAGACCCACGATCGCCTGTTGCGCGGCAAAACTCAGGCCCAGCCCGACCAGCAGGGACGTCATTACCGTCAATACGAGTACGCCGAGAACGGTTGCCCCGTATCCGCCTGCGCCTCCAAGCAACGAGGTGCCGCCGATCACAACGGCCGCAACGGTGGTGAAGAGATATGGATCTCCGACGCCAACGAATCCGCCGCCGGAAAACCCGAGCAGCAATACGCCCGTCAGTGCCGACATCGCTCCACTGATACCGTGAATGCTGGTCCAGACCTTGGTTTCGGAAATGCCAAGCCGTGCCGCTGCAGTCCTGCTGCCCCCCACCGCGTAGATGGAGCGGCCAAACCAGGTGTTGTACAGAGCCCAGATGGTCGCAAGCGTTATGAGCAGCCAAACCAGCACCACCGGCGGCAGGGAAAGCCCGAAGGTCTTCCCGTTGAACGCGGCGAAATTCCGGAGCCAGTTCGGTACGGGGGCGAAAACCGTGCCGCCGTAGTCGGAACCGATGGAGGTGTACAGCTGTACCGCACCGACAAATGCGAAGCCGACCCCCAGGGACATGATGAGAGCCTGGCCCTGCAGCCTGAAGCTCAAAAAGCCGTTCGCGACCCCGATTGCTGCTCCCAGGATAACGACCACTATTACGGCCAGCCAGGCAGGCATGCCGGTGACCAACAGGCTTGGGAAGAGAATGTTCGCTCCCCCGATGACATAGGGAATGGAGAGATCAAGCGCGCCGACCATGGCACATAGCGTCTGTCCCAACGATGCAAGCCCCAGGAAAGCGGCAAGCAGCAATATCGAACGGGCGTTACGGGGCGAGATGAACCCCGGAACAAGGATCGTACCCAGCACGAGAAGTGCGGCAAGCAGACCAAAGCCAATCACGATGCTGCGCTGCAGTTTTACCGATCGTCCTGTTTGGCTCATCGTCTGTTCCGTTGCGAGTAAAGTCATTACAAGTCCTCCCTAGAAAGCCGGGCGCCGGGCCGTCATGAATACGTTGACGAGGAGCGATGCCACGAGGATCAGGCCGAAAGCCATTTGCGTCACGAACCCTGTCACGCTTCCGAAGCTGAAGGCGGAAAGCAGGTACGAGATGAGGAACATGTTCAGCGCACCAAGCGTCGACCCCAAAGCCCCCCCTCTCCCGCCAGCCAGGTTTGCGCCACCGAGCACCAGGGCGGTAACTGCCTGGAGCGTGTAGCTGCTTCCCTGGGTAGGATCGCCCGAAGAGATCAATGCCGTATAGCTGAGCGCGGCAAGGCCAACGAAGACGCCGCCGAGGAGATGGGCGCAGATGCGTACGGTGTCGACTTTCATTCCGCTCGTGTAGGCCATCCGTTCGTCGGCGCCTGTCATGCGGAGGTGGGAGTAAAAGGTGGTCCGGCGCATAGCGGCCCAAAGAGCGAACGCCGCCAGGACGATAATCAGCACCGGAGATAAGATCGTGGTTCCTGCTCCCCACGTCATCATCCAGTCCGGCGCGACGCCGCCGGGCCTTGACATGACCATGAGGTTCACGCCTGAAAGGACGAGGAAGCTGGAAAGCGTGACGATGATGGGGGCGACCCGGACGTAGATGATGATGAGCGCCTGCAGCAACTGGTACAGTGCGCCGACTGCCACCACCCAGCAAACCACCGCGAGTGGCGACGTGTAACCACTTGCCGAGAGCCAGCCGATCAGGGTGACGTTCACGAAACCCATCAATGGGCCAACGGAAAGATCAACCGAACCGCGTCCTGCCATCACGATCGGTGTCAGGGCGAGCGTTGTGAGGATCAAAGGCGCTGCGACGATGATTGCTCCGCCCATTCCGGTTGCGGTGAACAGCCGCGGCGACAGCAAGGCTGCAGCGACGAGCAACACTCCGAAAAGAACGAGCGGTACGGTCAGCGACCTGTCGAGCGCAGGAAATCCAAAACGTTGCGACATCAGTGTGCCTTTCTCTCTTTGGAGAATTCCATGGTGTCGGCAACCGAGCGGCCGAACATTGCAGCGAGAATGGTTTCTTCGTTGATGTCGGGGCCGTCGAGGGAGCGATGGATGCTCCCTTTGTGAAAGACATCGACGCGATCGGCGAAACCAAGAAACTCCTCGATCTCGCTCGAAAGGTAGATTACCGAGCCGCCACCTTCGGCAAACAGCCGAAGCTCGCGATACAGGTCGCGTTTGGTGTTGAGGTCCACGCCCCGAGCAGGGTCGTTAAGAACGATCACTCTGGGATCATTGGCGAAGGCGCGACCGATCAGGACCTTCTGCTGGTTACCACCGGAAAGGGACGTAATCCGGTTGTCCGGGTGGCCGATCTTGACGCGGAGCCGCTCGACCTCCCGGGCAAACGTCTGCTTCAGCTTTTTCCGCCTGATGACACCGAACGGCCCCAGGTTCTTCTGATAGATACCGATGGCGAGGTTCTCGAAAATGCTCTGCTGCGGGAAAATTCCTTCCCGCTTCCGGTCTCCGGATACGTACACAATGCCCTTGTTCGCGGCGTCGT
>NZ_JARWLB010000043.1:0-8614 GCF_047445835.1 Rhizobium sp. BR 317
CCCTTGTGTCGTTTGGAGCAGACGAACTCATGTCTATGACGACGGCATTCTGCTTCAGGCCGCCACAGGCGTTTTCGGCCAGCAGCGCCTCGCGCACGATCTTGCCGTTCGGAAGCATGGTGATCACGAAACTGGCCCCGACCRTGGCGTCAGAAATCGTTTCGGCGGCTCGCCCGCCCGCATCAGCGAGCTTTATCTTGGCGTCTTCCGAGAGGTCGAAACCGACGACATCGAAGCCCGCCGAAATGAGATGTTGAGCCATAGGTTGGCCCATCGCGCCCAGCCCTATAAAGGCCACGCGCGTTGCGTTGAGTGTCGATGGCATTTTTTCCTCCGGACGCGTGCGAGCAATGAAACCCGCCTTCCTTCAGAGAGGATTAAAAAGATTATCAGACAATCTGTCAATCKAAATTTTAAGTTTCTGGCGCTGCGTTCTTCCGGAGGTATTCAAGTGCGACCTTGGCAGCCTGGTCGATATGGAATTTGCAGGCCGCCGCCGCCAACGGCCCGTTGCGATTCTGGATTGCGTTCGMAATATCCCTAATTTCGGCAATGCTATGCGCAAGCCGTCCCGGTTGCGTCATGGTTGTCATTCGAAGGAGATTTATCCGATTATGCAGAGCTGTMAGCATTTGCCTTACGAACACGTTTTTGCTGCCGTCCATCAAACAGTTGTAAAACGCGTTTTTCGCATCTATGAGGCGCGCACCGACGCCACTTTCGGCAGCGGCTTCGAATTCGACCACTGCGGCTTGAAGTTTCGCTATGTCCGCGGCAGTGCCATGCTCAGCGAACTGCTGACCCGCGAATCCTTCAAGAAGAGCCCGAACAGTATAGAGTTGCTGCGCTTCCTCGTAAGTGATCGTACTGACGACCGGCCCCTTATGGGGATAGCTTGTGATGATGCCTTCAGCTTCGAGCTGTCGCATTGCCTCGCGAACCGAGGTCCTGCCGACGCCCAGCATTTCGCAAAGTTCTCGCTCTACCAGTCGCTGGCCGGGCTTAAATCGCCCACTGGCTATCGCCTGACGCAGAGTCTCCTCAACTTTTACGCGCAAAGTCGCACTTTGTCTGGATATCTGTAGGTCCGTCTGCATCGCCCGCCAACACCTGTAATCGGCTCACGCCGCGCTAAATCATTCTCTACATATGGAGGCATTCGCTCTTAATATCAATCCAGATTGTCTGAGAGCTGCCAGTCTCAGTTGATCTCTTCGCGACAGCTTTGCCTGCTCGTCGTGTCTGACAGCCATAGACTTGCGGGCTCTTAACTCGCGGATAGCGCCGCCGGGAGCGCGATCTGACACGGTCCTACAGCTATGGCCTTGAAGTCGTCAGCGCAGAGACTGGTGAGAAGGACAGTAGACGGCGCATATCGTGCTCGGTGGCCGCTCGCCTCGCAATCGCAAAAACTTCAAAAAATCTCGAGGCATGGCTAAGAGAAGGTTGGGCATCACGCATATTGCTGTCTCGGCGTTTCAAAGAACGCCGGACGATCTTGCTGCCCGTCAGAGGTTCGATCAGCCTCGCGCCCGCATTTCAGCCGAGGCAGTGTCTTCAAGCCATACGTTTTCGAGCCATTGCTTGAACGCGTTGACCTTTTCTGATMTGAGCCGCGAGCGGACATATGTGAGCGTGTGGCAACGAAGGTTGGGGCCTGTCATCCMKAACGGAAGGACGAGGTTACCTCTTTCCACATCCCGTTCAAGAAGCCGGTAGCTCTCCAGGCACACGCCGCGTCCTTCGACAGCGGTCGCAATCGCCATAAACGCATCGCGAAATCGAGCGCCGCGATTGACGTCAATCGCCAAGCCGTGGTCCTTCGCCCATTGTTGCCAGCTGTAAAGCGTCTGCTCCGACTTGATTAAGGTGTGGCCCACCAGATCCGATGGCTTGCGTATGGGCCGCTCGCCATTCGCCACCTCGGGAGAGCAGGCTACGACGATTGTCTCAAGGGGGAACTCCTCCGCCGCGATAGAGCCCAGTCGAGGAGCGCTGCCGTAGCAGATATCGACATCGACCGAGCCATCGGACAATTTTGCAGGATCCGATGTAGACAGAAGCCTGATTTCGATCGAGGGATACAATTCTTCGAACCGAGGCAATCTTGGCATAAGCCATAGCGAAGCCAGACTTGAAGCACAGCCGACGCTCAGGACGTCGACGCTGTTGCGCCGGCACACCTCATCGGTCGCCTGCTCAATCATCGAAAGCGCTTCTGAAAGATCACGGTGGTATCGCTCGCCAATCTCGGTGAGCGACACGTTCCTTCCAATGCGGTGAAAGAGTTTTTCCCCAAGGTCGTCTTCCATCAGCCTGATTTGGTGGCTGATCGCCGACGGAGTAAGCTGCAGCTGAGCAGCAGCCTCGAGAAATGAACCCTTTCTGCCGGCTGCGACGAACGACTGTATTGCACGAATGGATGGAAGTGACGTCATCACGTTCTCGATCCATAGACATCTGATCTAAGAGCACAGCGGGTCATAGCAATGCTACCTTGCGCGCGGCACGGTGGCCAAACTCGGACCGAATACTCTCACCTGCAGCAATCCGCTTGATGTCTCCGAGAACTTGCGAGAAGTTTGCGAGGCTCGAGGTGCCAAAGCCCATATAGACCTGCTTGAACAGCTGATAGAGGGTCTCATAACGTCCGCGCGTGCTCGGATCAGGCTCAAACTTTCTGTAGCCCACGCACATGGCTGCCTGAGCGCTCTCGATTGATCCATGATCTTTGGATGCAAGAGCGGCGAATATTCMCKAACCGAGACCGGTCGGAATACCGTCGGGKACCAATATGGGCTTGCCTATAACATTGGCGTAGATCTGGTTGAGGATGTMGTTCCTTTGCGGGATACCTCCCCCATTAATGACGCGGTTGACTGGAACGCCGTGCTGCTCCATCCGCTCCAGGACAACCCGTGTGTGGAAAGCCGTACCTTCAATCGCGGCATACAGTTMGTCCTGCGCTGTATGGCCGAGATGCCAGCCAAGCGTCATTCCACCAAGGTCGGAGCGGACGAGAACCGTCCGGTCCCCGTTGTCCCAGGGGAGACGCATCAGACCGGTCTTTCCGCCTTCGATGCTTTCCAGGCCTTCAGCGAGCCTGGACACCGTCGTGCCGGCACGTCGTGCTATTGCATCGAACAGGTCGCCTGTCGCAGACAGGCCTGCCTCAACTCCGACAAGGTCTGGATGTGCACTCCCTGGGACGACGCCGCAAACACCGGGGATTAGCTTCACACGTTCACTAACGGCAATGATACAGGTCGACGTACCGATCACATTGACGACGTCCCCCAGACGGCAGCCAGCGCCAATTGCATCCCAATGGGCATCAAACGCACCCGTGGGAACTGGTATCCCGGGGGTCAGGCCGAGTCGTTCGCCCCAGTATGTGCTGAGCCCACCTGCGATCGAAGCAGAGGTCTGATATGTTCCGCCAATCTTCTCGCGCACGCCGTCGAAAAGCGGATCGACGCGGGACAAGAAAGCCTGCGAGGGCAAGCCACCCCATTTCGGGTTCCACATCCACTTGTGTCCCATGGCGCAGACGCTGCGCACCATGCGAGCCGTGTCGGTCACTCCGGTGAGGACCGCGGCCGCCATGTCGCAATGTTCCACGGCGGTCCMAAAGCGCTCGCGCTGGTCGGGATTGTGGCGCATCCAGTGGAGAAGCTTGGCAAAGCCCCACTCGTGGGAATAGGTTCCGCCGCACCATTCAATTGCTTCAATGTGCATGTCGTGCGCCATCGCCGTTATCTCTTCGGCTTCCGCTTTGGCGCGGTGATCACACCAGAGGTAGTAGTCCCCCAAAGGCTGCATATTTTTGTCGACAGGCAACACCGAGGACCCCGTCGTGTCGACCGCAATCGCACGGATCTCCTTGGAATCTACGCCGCATTCGTCGATCACTMGATGCATCGCCAGCACAAGCGCTTCCATATGATCTACGTGGGACTGCGTTGCCAGGTCGGGATCGGAACGACGCCGCTCGAGAGGATATTCCGCGACGCAGGTTCCAAGGGAACCCTTCTCGGAATCAGCCAGCGTTACCCGCACGCTCAAAGTTCCGAAATCAACTCCTGCTACAATCGACATGATAATCCTACTTGGAACTGTCTGGCTGGCCGTAGGTCGCCGACTGGCCGTGCTTGCGTTGATAGTGGAGGTCCAGCAAAGCGTCGGAAATTTCTGGATCGTCCTGGTTCAGTTGCCGGGCGTGGAAGGCAATCTTGGCGACAGCCTCGAGCATCTCCGCGTTATGAACGGCGTCGGCTGCGTCCTTGCCCCAGCAGAAGGGACCGTGATCGTTAACCAGGGCTGCGGGGACGGAGAGCGGCGCATTGTTTCCGAGTGCCTCGACGATGACCTTGCCGGTGTTGCGGACGTAACCGTCTATGATTTCGTCGTCGCGCAGCTTGCGAGTAACGGGGATCGTTCCGTTGAAATAGTCGGCATGGGTCGTTCCCATGGCAGGGATACCCCGGCCGGATTGGGCCCACACCGTCGCGAAGAACGAGTGCGTGTGGACCACGGCACCGATAGACTTGAAGCTTTTGTAGAGTTCCAGGTGCGTATCGAGATCAGACGATGGTCGCAGCGTGCCCTCTAGGATATTGCCATCGAGGTCGGTTACAACGATATCTGCGACCTGCATTGCCGTATAGGAAACGCCACTCGGTTTGATGGCGACAACACGCTTCTCGCGGTCGATAGCGCTGACGTTACCGAACGTCGAGATGACAAGGCCGCTATCGTAGAGCGCGGCATTTGCATCAAGAACGGACTTGCGGAGCTCGGAATATTTCATCATCGTCTCCTCAGACCTTTTGGCGGCGACTGAAACGATCGGCTGCCACGGCGATCAGGATGATCGTGCCGATGACGACCTGGTGCCAGAAGGTGTTCACGTTGAGCAGGTTGAGCGCGTTGCGGACGACCGCCATCAAAACGGCACCTACGGCGGTTCCAAAAAGAGTGGCGCGCCCGCCGGACAAACCCGTTCCGCCGATAACCACGGCAGCTATGACATCCAGCTCGTACCCCTGGCCGGCTTCAGGCATGGCGGCTTCAAGGCGCGAKGTGAGCAKAACGCCCGCGAAGGCCGAGAGGACCCCGACCAGCACGTAAACGGCKATCTTGACCTTGTCCGTGGKGATGCCGACCAGCCGGGCAGCGTCYGGATTGCTGCCGATCGAGAGAACGAAACGGCCGAAACGCGTGTAATAGAGAAGGTAGAAGGCGATCGCGAAGACGATGGCGGTCAGAATGACCGGAACAGGAACACCGCCGGCATAGCTCTGGCCGATCATTCGGAAGGCGGGRTCGGAGGCTCCGACGATMGGAATACCCTGAGTGTAGACCATCACGATACCGCGGCTGATGACCATGATGGCCATTGTGGCGATAAAGTCCGTGATCCCGACCTTGGTGATCAGGATGCCGTTCACCAGTCCGATCACCGCACCGACCGCAATCCCGCCTGCGCATGCCAGAGGAACGGGATAGCCAAGCACAATCAGGTTTGCGGTCACAAGACCGCTCAGCGCGAGTGTCGAACCGACGGAGAGGTCGATGCCCCGCATCCCGATCACAAAGGTMGCTCCAAACGCGATTACGGCAATAGGGACCGCCTGACGAAGAACGTCAGTCAAGTTGCCGAAGGTGAAAAACCGCGGAGCGGCAAAGCCGAGCGCCACCAGAAGAACGACGAAGGCCAGATAAACGCCGGCATTGCCGCCGCTGCGTGCGAGCGTAAGKGGCKAGCGCGGGCGTGTAGCTGCAATATCAGCCATGGATACCTCCCTGAAGATGATGGCCTTGCGGCGGCCTCACCGAATGAAGAGCGAGTGTTTCTTCCTTGGAGGTMGCCGCATCGACGACCGCCGAGATCCGTCCTTCGAACATGACCGCGACCCGGTGRCACAGTCCAAGAAGTTCCGCGTTGTCKGCGGACACCACGATKACAGCACAGCCGTCTTTCGCAGCAGCCTGGATGAGGGTGTAGACCTCGGCCTTGGCACGCACGTCKACGCCACGCGTTGGCTCCTCAAGCATGAGCACCTTTGGCCGGGTGAGCAGCCAGCGAGCAAGCATGACTTTTTGCTGGTTACCGCCGCTCAGCGATGTGATGTCGGCACCGGGGCCGTCGCATTTCACGCMGAGCTTGGCGATGTAGCCGGAGGCAATCTCGCGCTCCTTTTTCGGCATCAACGTGATTTTGCCGAGCGTTCGAAKGTTGGCGATAGAGAGGTTCCAGCCGACATTGTGTTGTGGAAAAATCCCCTCGGTTTTACGTTCGGCGGGCAAGAAGGCGACGTGTTGACGAATAGCGTCCGTCGGGTCCGAAATCGCCGCTTGCTTTCCGTCGATCAGAATCGAGCCGGTCTCATGCGGGATCTGCCCGAAGATCGCCCGCAGGAGCGCGCTCTTGCCTGATCCTTCGAGACCCGTGACGCCGAGGATTTCACCCTGGGCTACCGAGAAGGTGATGTCTTCGAAGACACCACTTTTCGTCAAACCGCGAACGTCCAACGAGGGTTCGGACCTTGCCGGGACGCGGGGAGGAAACTGTTTTGCGAGAGAGCCGCCGATCATCGCACTGACGACCTTGTCTACGTCGAGCTCCGATACGGGCAGGTCTGCGACCGCGCTGCCATCGCGCAAGACCATCACGCGGCTGACGATGCCGAGGAGTTCCTGGATCCGGTGAGACACATATATGAGAGCTTTACCGGCCTGCTGAAGCTTCTTAATGATGGCGAACAGCTGTTTGCGTTMGACCTCCTCKAGCGCTTCGGTCGGCTCGTCCATGATGATGATGTCGGCGTTGCTGCTAATGGCTTTGGCGATCTCGATCATCTGCCGATGCGAGAGGCTAAGCTCTCGAACTGGCCTGTCGAGAGGTACGTCGACGCCTAACTCGCCCTTCAGGATACGCGAGGCGGCTGCCCGCATGGCCGGATGGTCAAGCGGTGATGCACTTGCACGCCMGTGGCGCAGCTCCCTGCCCGCGAATATATTTTCGGCGGCGTCAAAGTCCGGAAACAGGCTCAGCTCCTGGTAGATGATCGCGATGCCGGCCCTGGACCCGTCTTTGGGATTGTTCAGATCGACCACCTTACCTCTGACAGCAATGGTGCCTTCGTCGCGTGCATATGCACCAGAGAGGATTTTCATGAGCGTCGACTTGCCTGCGCCGTTCTCACCGACCAGGCCGAGAACCTCGCCGGGATTGAGTACGAGCTCGATGCCATCAAGCGCCTTCGTGTTGCCGAAGCGTTTGGCAATGCCTTTCATCTCGAGCAGCGGAGCGTTTGTCATTCAGGTCGCMCTTTTTGAGTGGGCGGCCCCGCGCGAGGCGGGGCCGCGTACTGTCACATCTACTTCTGCTGGACGTAGACGTAGTCGTTCTGATCGAAGGTCTTGATGTTCTTCGCATCGTAGGTTTTGGGCGCCACGAAGATCTTCTTCGGCAGGGCGGTGCCCTTCATCACGAACTCATCCACCGCTCGAATGATGTTGCGACCTTCTTCCTTGGCCCCGGTGTCGACCGTTGCTGCAAAGTCGCCGGTKAGGATCGCGTCGTTGGCTTCCTTCATATTTTCGTAGCCGACGATTGCCACCTTGCCGTTCAGCCCCTTAGCCTTGAGAGCCTGCAGACCGCCAAGGGCCATCTCGTCGTAGAGCGCGACGAGGACTTCGATATCGGGGTTGGCGGTGAACATGTTTTCAGTMACCGACAGGCCTTGKGCACGCACCCAGCCAGCCGGCTGCTGAGCGACGATTTTGAAGTTGGGGTGCTTCGAGATGACCTCGTTGAAACCCTTCATGCGCTGGCTCGTATGCGGACCGGGCAGGCCCTCCAGGATCCCGAGCTTGACTTCCTTGTCGCCATAGGTGTCAACCAGCMATTGCGCCTGCGCACGACCACCGTCACTCTGGTMGTAGCCGATATCGCTKACATAATATGGGTTGTCGGCGACGGGTGAATTGAAGAGGAAGATCGGAATGCCCGCCTCGGTGGCGCGCCGGATGGAGGGCAGCAACGCGCCTTCGTTGTATAAGGCAACCGCGATCGCATCCACACCGTCGTTGATCCAGGCTTCMATGGTCCTGATCTGGTCGTCCGTGGCAGACTGGCTGCTCGGAGCTTGCACGAGAAGCTGGATAGTGCCGTCGCCACCGCGCTTATCGATTTCTTCTTTCACGCCAGCCAGAACACGCTGATAGTAGGTGTCCATCGCCGTMGGCAGGAAGCCGACCTTGAGCGGGCGGTTATCCTTCTTAGCGGGTTTGACTTCCTGGCCTGTGGGCTTGATGTCCTTGTCCATCAAGATGCCAGGAAACACCTTCKAATAATCCAACTGCTGTGCAAGCGCTGGGCTGAAGGAAAGCGAAGCGGTGAGCCCGAGAGCAGCACCGAAGATTAACGTCCGTCTGAAAATTGTCACATGATCCTCCCTGGTGGTGACAAGACAAAGTTTTCCCAACCGCGGAACKGGTCCGCGGCGAAGCTTGGCAATCTGAGATTCAAATCTTCGGCTTACAGTCCCGGTGCGATCGTGAAGACCATCCGGATCGGGTTGGAGCCGTAGTTTAGGCACTGGTAGCT
>NZ_JARWLB010000044.1:0-7825 GCF_047445835.1 Rhizobium sp. BR 317
GAACACGAGAGGAACACGAGAGCGACAAGCAGACGAAGAAGTCGGGTATCGGTGTGGGATCGGGTGGCGGATTCATCTCGATCTATGGCAGCCACGACAAGACGATCAGCGAGAGCTCGACCGATAATATTGGTTCGACGCTCACCGCCGCCAATGGCAACGTCACCCTCAATGCCACCAAGGGTGATCTCAAGGTGTTGTTGAGCGTCGTATCGCCCTTCGAGACGAATTTGATGTTGTTCGAGGCGCTGACGGTGGAGATCACCTGCGTGATCATCTCGACGCCGAACACCGGCAGCCAGTCGAACAGCTCGACCTCGCTTGGTTTTTCCTTCACAGGAGGCACGATCGGCAAGACGGATGGTCAGGACCTGCTGACCGCCAGCAATGTCGGCACGGCGCTTGGCGGCCTCACCCTTGGCGGCGTGCAGCCGGGCTTTGGCTCCGGCAAGGGCTCCACCAACTGGATCGACACCCCGGCCGGGCTTTATTCCACCGGCGACCAGAACATCACCGTTGGCAAGAACACCAACCTGACAGCGGCCGGACTGATCTCAACCGATGGCCAGGTCAACCTCGACACCGGCACCTTGACCTGGTCCGACTTCGTCGGTTCGCAAAAATACCAGGGCTATCAGGTCAATGCCGATATCGACCTCTATGGCGGCAAGGACGCCAACGGCATCACGCAAAACAACTCCAGCGCCGAGGGCAAATACCAACTCGACGATGTCGAGCAATCGGTCAAGGCGACGATCAGCGGCAGCGGTGGTGCCGGCAACATCACCATCCGCAATCCCGATCAGCAAGCCGCGCTGGAACAAAGCGGGCAGACGGGCACTCCCGCTCAGATCAACACCGATCCCACCCAGCAGAACGTCGTCACCAAGGACAAGCATATCGATCTGGAGCCGTATATCTCAGTGCAGAGCCTGCAGGCTGCTGTGGATGCGGGCCAGACGCTCATCGAGGCGATTGGCAGTGCGTTCGACAAGATGCTCGCCGATGGCAAAATATCTCCCGAGGAGAACACATCAGCGCACAAGATCCTTCTGAATCTAAAGGATCCCAATGTTCGCGAAGCGATCGCCAACTGTGCAAAGCAGGCCAGCGGTACTGCTTGCTCGGGCACCGGTGGTCTCACCTCAGACATGGCGCAAGACATCCTTGGCACGACGCGTAATGCCGGCAAGGTCACCGTCGTCACCTCGGAGGATCAGGTGACCATCACCGAATTGACGGGCATGGATGATGAAGATGATACAGACAACCCGTACGGAGACGTAACAAAGCGAGGAATTTTGGCTCCTCCGCGAGAGGATCTAAGCAAAAACTTTTATGGCGAAAATATCGAAGATAGACCTGACTTCATCCTCTCGCCGCGAACGGTTGATGATATAGTTGGCGAAGGGCAACTCTTACCTAGAACCGGAGGTATGACCACCCAAATACAAAAGTCAGGCGGCTTCGATCAGGCAGTTACAGATTTCGATTCATTGGGCTTAAAAAATGTTCGTGACATTAGTATGCCAAATGGTGGTTCAGGTAAAGTTGGCGAGTTGCCTGACGGAACAATGGTAGTTGTCCGTTCTATAAGTAGCGAAAACAGGCCGGGGTTTACCAGTCAAGCAACCTTAGAAATTCAATATCCCACCGGATATACAAAGATTAGATATTAACGATGCGAATCCATAGAAGACTACAAACGGATCAGGTACTACCAGATAGGCTGGACTTTGTTGGGCTATTCTACGACCACAAAGGCTATCGAGTGCATGTCGCAGAATTGGGCGCGCGGGACCCGATAAAATTTGAGCTTGATTTTGGCGTCACCCCGTTAGCCCAGCGAAGTATGGATGAGGGCAGGTACCTGTCGACGTCTTGGGCAGCAGATGAAATTGATGGTCCCCTTGGCCCCATTGTCATTGTGACAGGTTCAGATTTCCTCGAATGGTTCCACGATCAGAGTTGTGGCGTCTATCCACGTGATCAGGTCAAGCATGTCGCGGTGTTGACCCAGAATGAATGGATTGAAGTACTGTGCCTTGAGCTACCAAATATCCGTCGGCTAGACGCCCAAAGTCCTTGATGCATACTCAGAGCAACGTATGGGCGGTTCCGTCCGAACGCAGGATTCCAATCCGGAGGATTTCAGTTATTATCTAATTATCCACGGCCCGTGGCCGGCAGACAAAAAAGCTTCGGAACTGCTCCTGTGGAACAACTTATAACATGACTGCTATGGCTTTCTCACAAAGTACAGGAACAAAAAACAGGCGAAATTTGGGAAAAGAGCCGCACTACACATACAGACAAGAACGGTGAGTGGAAAGTTCGACACCCGGAAAACTGCCCGAGGGATTAACTGTTCCGGCGGAGTGGCCAAACAGCGGGTCGGAGTTGATCGGTTACAAGGGGAAGCGCCGGAAATTCAACCTCTTGTTTCTGACGGTTGTTTACGGGCGAAAAGAGAAATCCGCGATGCTCTAATTTCCACCTCAAGAGTTTCAGAGCGGTATCCTGAAAAGCCTTTGGTGTCGGGAAAAGCCGTTGCGGCAAAGCTCACTTTCGATCGGTTTTCGAAACCCTTGCTTTGCATTTCGGTTGTAGATGACTCCGGACAGCAACCGAGGTTACCCTTTGCCAACTATTTCGATCCGCAACACTGCTGCCGAGCACGCGCTGGCGCTTTCATATTCGTGCACAATTATTGTCCGACCGGAGATCGTGGCCGGACCGGACTTGTCAAAGTTATGCGGCCCAAGGGGCTTGCACATCGTTCGCCTGCGCAGTCCGCCGTACCCCGACGACCGGAATCAATGTGAAACGTGGTTTCGGCCGGTACGGGATATCGCTCTGTCAAACGACGATGGCGAGAGGCTCATCGCAGCGCCCGACGTGGTTGATTTCGTAACTGGAGAGTTCGCTCGCGAAGCTATGTCCTTTTCTCACGTAGTCATAACGGTTGTGGCGAACACGGTCACGGATGCTGTTTTGAAACTGGTGTCACACGACATTCCCGCGGAGCACGTCGAAGACACGCGGATCGTCGACCTGACGGGGTGTGCTCCGACCTTGGTTGTTGAAGTGCCCGATCGCACGGTCGTCCCGGCAATTCCTCCGAGGATACCCACGCCAGGCCAATGGTCTCTCGATGAATACGTTGCAAACGACCATTTTGCGCTTGCCCATCGTGGGAAGCACGAGAAGTTCGACCCGGCGTTCACCGGGGTTTTCGAAAAGGAAGACCTAAGACATCATGTTCGGAACGGATGGGC
The DNA here is from genome assembly GCF_047445835.1 of Rhizobium sp. BR 317. Lineage (NCBI taxonomy): Bacteria > Pseudomonadati > Pseudomonadota > Alphaproteobacteria > Hyphomicrobiales > Rhizobiaceae > Rhizobium > Rhizobium sp. BR 317. The sequence continues at coordinate 3,279 of NZ_JARWLB010000044.1, forward strand.
GGATTGGTTTGATCTTGGAGTTCGTGCTCGCAAGCTGAGGCGCGCCGATCGAAAGGGCGTGATTTCGATCGCAGATCGCGCGCCTGGTTTTGGTTTGATCAACCAAGCGGGGCTCTTGGAAGTCTGGGTGCATGTAACAGGGGCTCCGTGGGCATTTCTGCAATAATACCCGCTAAGGGAAAGCGAAGTTGTTTGGATTGAAACGGTTAGCGCGGATCGGCCTGAAGCGTTCGAGGGGTCGGTCAATTTCGTTCCAGAGATAGTCGCCGGTGAGTGCGATATGAGCCCAGGGAAGCGGTGCGACCTGGGAGAGCAGCTCGGCGGGAATATCGATGCCCTGGGTGCGGACATAATCGACAGCGCGGCTGAGTCGGCACGGCGCTTGGCGGCCTCACCCTCGGTGGCGTGCAGCCGGGCTTTGGCTCCGGCAAGGGCTCCACCAACTGGATCGACACGCCGGCCGGGCTCTATTCCACCGGCGACCAGAACATCACCGTCGGCAAGAACACCAACCTGACTGCGGCCGGACTGATCTCAACCGATGGCCAGGTCAACCTCGACACCGGCACGCTGACCTGGTCTGACTTTGTCGGCTCGCAAAAATACCAGGGCTATCAGGTCAATGCCGATATCGACCTCTATGGCGGCAAGGACGCCAACGGCATCACGCAAAACAACTCCAGTGCGGAGGGCAAATACCAACTCGACGATGTCGAGCAATCGGTTAAGGCGACGATCAGCGGCAGCGGTGATATGGGCAACATCACCATCCGCAATCCCGGCCAGCAAGCGGCCCTTGAGCAGAGCGGACAGACGGGGCGAGTCGACCAGATCAATACCGATCCCACCCAGCTAAACGTCGTCACCAAAAACAAGCATATCGATCTCGAGCCATATATCTCGGTGCAGAGCCTGCAGGCGGCTGTGGATGCTGGAAAGAGCATTGCTGACGCGATCAATGAGGCGATGGCTAAAATGGTGGCCGACGGTACGATCTCGGCCGCCGACCAGAAGGCCCTCCCCAAGCTGCAGCAATACGCCAACGATCCGGAGGTCCAGAAGCAGGAATCGCAGTGCCTGCAAAGCGGCGCTTCCGAGGTTTGCACCATCAAAACCAGCGTGTCAGAATACGGCTACGGCGGTGAAACCATCGTAGTTTCGACAGATGCGCTTCAAGCATTCACTGGCGCAACCGGCGTTGCGACCGCTGCTGTGGCGGCAGGTCTCATCGCCTACGCCTATAACACCAACTCGGGCGAACAGTTCATCGACAAGATCGTTCCGATCGCCAACGGTCTGCAGGGCGAAATCGTCGGCAACAAGGATGATGGCAGCCTGACGTTTTATATTCTCTATCCCGACCAGACCAAGGCGCGGATCGGGCTCGGTGTGACGGCAACCAATGGGCAGCTCGCCGTCGAATATGCCTACGGGCCTGATGGGCAGCCGCTTTCCACCGCAACCCTCGACGACTTCGTGAACCAGATCAACGGTGCTGGCAGCACGGTGCAGATCGTCTATAACCAAAAGAGCGGATCGGGCTCGGGAAGCAATGGGAGTTCGACCTCGAGCTCAAGCTCGTCAACGGGATCGCCAGATCCTGAAGACGATAACACGCAATAAAAGAGACCGAATGACAACCTACAAAAGGGTGACAAAATCGATCTCGATGCTTTTAGTCAACGTGTTAAGGTAGAGGGTGAAACTCGATACGTTGATCCAAAGTCGGGATTCCAAATTGTCAAAGATAGGGCAGGCCTCAACTCACATGGCGGCAGGGTAATCCCCCCGTTTTTAACGGGGCTCTGCAGTCGAATTGGTACGCTTAGCTCTGAAGGTGTGTATCTGCGTGGATGACAATGAATAAGCAACAACTAGACGACAAGGTAAATGGCTATTCCCATGTCCTGGAATATGCCGTGCAAGAGCTGCCAGCTTTGGGCTTCCATCTAATGAGCATTTCAATATTTGATCACTGGCTCTCCGTTGAGGAGGCAGATTGTTCAACGATCCTTTCATTTTCAATTGCGAAGAAAACGGGGAATCTCGAGGCCTATCTATCTGGTGAGAAAAAATATCTCTCGTTTTATCGTTCGCTGTCCCGTTGCGGTGTGATATGCGGAAGACCCGGAAATCTGAGTATCTTCGAGACTTACAGTAATAAATTGGAATCGATCTTAGTTGACAGCTTGCGAGAGCAACAGCTGGCAGATGTATACTTCATCGGTCCCGAAGTGCGCCTCATAGGGGGATATGACAGGACTGATACCATCGCGGCAACGACGACCGATGCCCTCTCTTATGTACGCCGAGAAGCCAACGCCTCGGGGCTTCACGTTTTGTAATAAGTTGAGATCGGATCCAAGGTCACCATCACCGACTCCGAGGACAAGACCATCGTCAGTGAGACCGGGGAGGGCCACGAAGAAAATGAAATTAGGACTTGGGAAGAGCTACGGGACGAATATGAAGCCTTAAATGGTCCAAATCTGTCTACATCGATTACGCGGGCTTTGAGTGCCAGCGATGCTCAATCGGATTATAAATGCCGGGCAGGGGGAAATATTTATTGATCAACGCGAAACCTTCCACCTCCATCGTTGCGATTGGGAGTTGGGTCACTAAGGCCGTCGCCGCGATGTGGATGTCGTGCCCCGTTCGGGACGGCTTGCCGTTTTTGACGTGAAGCTTGAGGCTGTGGAGTCGTGGATCGACGTCAAGCACTGCCCAGACCTCCATCATCTTTACGGTCGTATGCTTGACAGGAATGCGGCTTCGAACGATCCGCAGGTACCACTCTTGCTGAGCTGCCGCTCTAACCGGATCAACAGCATCAGTTCGCGCTATATCAGCTTGCAACTCGACGAGCGCTCCTCCAGGAATGTAGAAGAGTTTCGTTTCCTCAATAAATGAAACCACAGCCGCATTCGGTCGTCGCTTTCGCAACTCCCGCAATACGCAGGTTGATCCTTCGAACCTGTCAAAGCTGCTTTGCCGGGCGGGCTTCACCTATAAAAAACGTATGGCCCGCCCCGCTTGCAAGAGGATTCTACGATTTGCTGATCAGTCTGCGTCAACGTATACGGTCTCATGAGTAAGCTCATGGCCAAGACGGACATCCGCACGTTCAGAGCCCCAATAAACACTTCGGCACCAGTGCCATTTTTTTAACCGGGCTTTCCAAACGCCGTTCTGTGGCGGTGTACGCAATGCCGACAAAGGTTGATCTTGCCGGCAACTTCCCTGGGATTTCCCACAAGGCATGCCATCGAGCAAAAGCTAAAGCGGAACGGCCAACAAACGAAGGTGCAGCACGAGGCTTCACTTTGAGGCAGCACGCCACGGGTAGGCATAACGCTAGAGAAGAGCGGCCGGGAACTGCGGAGCCCGTCAGGGCAAGCACTCCCCGATTCTGGTCAGAATACCTTCTGGACCCGAAAGCGCGTCGATCTCCTTTTTGCGTATGCCAAACCTTGATCTGAGATAATGCTTTGGTATATACATCGTATAGCAATATGGGAGCTTGTCATGTCGACAAAAGCCGTTTTCACGATGAAACTGGAACCGGAATTGCGCGATACGTTCATGGCCGAAGCCGCTGCGGATGACCGGCCGGCGGCCCAGGTTCTGCGCGAGTTGATGCGCGAATACATCAACCGCCGCCAGCAGGCGCGCCAGTACGATGATTACTTGCGCCGCAAGGTGGAGATCGCACGCGAACAGCGTAATGCAGGCATGCACGTGTCCAATGAGGACGTGGAAGCCGAAGCGACAGCACGCCGCACGGAGCTACGACGCCGGATCGATGAGGCAGATCTGTGAAAGTCCGATGGATTGCGGCGGCGCGACAGGATCGAGCTGATATTGTCGATTATATCGCAGTCGAGAACCCACGCGCGGCGCTCAAGATGGACGAGCTGTTCAGCGAGGCGGCTGCAAAGCTCGGCGATTTTCCGATGCTGGGCCGCATGGGGAAGATTCCCGGAACACGTGAATTCATCCCGCATGAAAGCTGCCAGATTGTCTACGAAGTGGACGAACCAGCAAACATGGTATGGGTAATGGCGCTTGTGCATACCGCCCGCCTGTGGCCACCGGCCGGGGAAGATTAATCGCCTTGCCCATCTGAAATGCGTCCCGAGCCTAAAGCAAAAAAATGGGCCGCCGGAAGAATCCGCGGCCCTTAGGTATGAAGGTTCAAAACCTCCAGAGGAGACCAGTCGATGCGGCGGCACTGGGAGGAAAAGACCGCCACGCCCATCAGATGCACGCATAATGCCTGATTCATAGGCGACTGGAATCCTTTTATTGCGTGACGCAGCTATGGATGTGCTGCATCGCACAATAGCAATTCGCGTTCACGCCGACGTGTGGAGCGGCGGCTTTAGGAACTGTTGATAAATAAAGGAATCGCAGCTTTGGATTTTTTGCGGCGCCGGGATTCCCTTTTGGTTTGAAGCCTATAGAATCGCGGTGTGATTGACGAGGCCGCCATCCAACTGCGCTATGCTGCGCTTGAACCTGTTCTGGACGAACGTGGACGACGT
>NZ_JARWLB010000045.1:0-7268 GCF_047445835.1 Rhizobium sp. BR 317
GTGTCAATGCCGGATGAAATTTCCCCAGAAGTGCCGAAGTAAAATTCCCCAATTATGCCGCCCCGGACGACGAGGAGAATTGGGTATTTTTCGGCGGTCTGCCGCGAGGTCGTGATGGTGGGGCAAAGGACGGAGGCGTTATCAATGCTTTCGAGCGAACATGTTCAGGCATCAATTCGGCATGTTGGCGCAGCCTGTAACTTGATCCTTCGATCTGAACGACGACGGCATGATGCAAAAGTCTGTCGAGGAGGGCCGTTGCGACCACGGCGTCTCCAAAAACATCGCCCCATTCTGCAAAGCCGCGATTGGATGTGAGGATCATCGCGCCTTTCTCGTAGCGAGCGTTGACGAGCTGGAAGAACAGATTGCCGCCGCCGGCGATGACCGGGAGATATCCGATCTCATCGACGATCAGCAGACTTGGCCTGCAGAAGAAGCGGATGCGTTCTTGCAGCCGTCCCTCGCGCTCGGCCCTGGACAGGGCAGCGATGAGATCTGCCAGCGTACAGAAGTAGACGCTCTTGCCGGCCTTGACGGCTTCGACGCCGAGCGCCACGGCCAGATGGCTTTTGCCGGTTCCGGGCGGTCCGAGGAAATGGACGACCTCATGGCGGTCGACAAAACCCAACTGCGCAAGCGTGAAGATCCGATCTCGATCGAGTGAGGGTTGGAAAGAAAAGTCAAAGCCAGCGAGTGTTTTGATTGTTGCCAGGCGACCCATCCGCAGCGCCGTTTTGATACGGCTGTTCTCGCGCAGGGTCAGCTCTTCGGAAAGCAGGATATCGATCGCTTCGAGCGCCGACAGCTCACCGTGCTCCAGGCGCCGGACAATATGGTCGAGTGCTTCAAGGGCCCGTGGCATCTTCAAGCCGACAAGGTCATGGCGAATGCGGTCGATCATCGACGGCACGGAATCGAGAGCGGCACTCATGGGCGGTTCTCCTGTGCCATGGCTCTGGCGACGGCGTCGTAGAAGGCGAGCGGCCGCTGGGTAACCCTGTCTCCTGTTCCATGAAGTATGATCTCGTCATTGCTGACGTGTGGTCGCGATCGCGGCGCTGAGCGAAGGGTTCTGTGACCGGGTTCGACACGGCGTTGATGGCGTCCTTCCAACACCGGATGCACAGCGATAAGCGCACCGTCCTCGAAGATTCGAATCTCATTGGCCAGCGTATGAACTTCGACGAGCCGCCGTCTTGTGGCGTCGGGCACGCTGTAGGCGTTTCCGCCGACGCTGACCATGCCGTCTCGAGAGATCCTGCGCTCCAGTCTCAGCACCGATCGGAATGGAGCCAGAGGCAAAGGCCGCAAATGATGACGCTCCTCGGCGAAGGCCTCCATGACGACACGCCGCGTTGTCGCGTGGACACGCGGATTGGCAACCGTATCAAGCCAATGCCGCAGTTGGCTGTTAAGGTCGTCGAGGTTGCGAAACGAGCGTGCCAGGAAGAAGTCTTCCCTGATATAGCGGAATGGGCGCTCGACCTTTCCCTTCGTCTTGGCGCGATATGCTTTGCAGGCCTTTGGATGAAAGCCGTAATGGCGGGCAAGATCGAGCAGAGCGCGATTGTAAACAATGCCGCCCGTTTCGCCTTCCCCGATGACCGCAGTCTTCATTCGGTCGTAAAGGATCTCACGCGGAACGCCCCCGATCGCATCGAACGCTGCCACGTGGCATCGCAGCACCGTCGGCAGATCCTGATGCATAGCAAAGCGCGCCCAGATGAGACGGCTATGGCCCAACACCATGGAAAACAGCCAGACGATCCTCGGCGTTAGCGGCTCATCGGTGAAGATGACCTGAAACTGGGCGAAATCCACCTGGGCCTGTTCGCCGGGAGCTGTTTCGAACCGCACTTCAAATCCCTGCTCTGAGGTCGGGCGAACATCTCTGAGAAAGTCCGTGACGGCCGTGTAGCCACCCGCATATCCGCGATCCTTCAGCTCTCGCAGGAGCCGCCGGCCGCTCAGGCCGGGATAGGCAGCGACCCGTTCACGTAGATAAGCCGTGAATGGATCGATCACTGTTACCCGCGGCTTGCGTGGTCCATAAGCAGGCGCCTCGAGACCCCGCTCAATATATTTACGAATTGTCTTTCGATCGACGTTGGTCTGTCTTGCGATCGCCGACACCGACAACCCCTGTCGGTGCAAATCTAAAATCATGACTATCTCCCCGAGTTTGATCACCAACATTCCCCTCTCGACCATCGAGAGCAGTATCGGTGATGACGCGCCGCCGGTCTTCCGGGGCGCGCCCCGGAAGACCGGCGGCAACGCTAAACTGGGGAAGATTCAAACGGCACTTCTGGGGAGTATTGATCCGGTATCGACAGATGTGACGCGCGAATGCCTGGCAGCAATCCCGGACACCTCGATCTCCGGCCGCCGCGTCGCACGGGAGCTGACGACGCTGATCGAACGACGCGGCAAGCCGGGAATGATTGTCTCCGACAACGGCACGGAGTTCACATCGAATGCCATCCTTGCCTGGTCGAAGGATCACAAGGTCGAGTGGCACTACATCGCGCCGGGAAAGCCGATGCAGAACGGCTATGTCGAGAGCTTCAACGGCCGAATGCGCGACGAGCTGCTCAACGAAAGCTTGTTCTTCGGCCTCGACCATGCCCGCAGTGCCATTGCTGAGTGGGCCGAAGATTACAATAATTTCCGGCCGCACTCATCGCTCGGATACCAGACCCCGGCAGACTATGCCGGGTCCATCGCCGCAACCGGCTCCAACGCTACGCAAGATGAAAGCTTCGCGTTTCCGCCGGTTGCTCGCACCGCGCCATCTGGCGTATTCAAAACCGCCGAGGCTCTAATCGCAGTCGGATGAAAGTTCCGTGGCAGGTCAACGTCGCCGAGTGCCTAGAACGCTAAAGTGTTAGGAACTCTAGTCGCGGAAACCATCTTGGTTAGCAGTCCTATGCAGCCGCATGAACGGGCCGGGCACAGCCGGCAGGCTGTCGGGGAACGCCCGGCGATCCGCCTGCCGGAGAGATTGGCGCCATGTCGTCACGGGATATCGCAACGGTCTCGATCGACCAATTCCAAGCCGTGAACAGGTATGCACGCGCAATCCGCAGAATAGTGTCCGCGCTCACAGGCATACCAAGGCGGGTGACCAACCTCATTCCTGCCTCTCCCACCAATGCCAGGCCGATGCTGCGATGGACATCTTCCAGGCGGCTGGTGTGCCGACAATACCGCCAGGTCACATCGCCTGCGTTCTCGGCGATATGCGCCTGCGGCATCTCTTGTTGCTGCAACCCAAGCGTCGGACGTTTAGGATTATCGTAACCGCATCCCCTTGCCATGGCAGGTCGGCGAGTCGCCGCTCGTAGCGACTATGAAGGCGGTGCGACGCTTTGCTGCAATCGGGACATTTGGCTTCTGTCGATCGGAAGCAACAATCAATCGATATTGCTTCTTTCGATTGTTCAACGCGATCGACGACCAAAGACGGCGGGATCAACGGCGGAATGCGCTTCGCCATTTCCATGCTCCTGCTGATTCGTGTGCCGAATCAATAGGATTCAGAAAGTTGCGCCGAAATTGCGGAGGCGCCCAGTTTTGGGGAAATTTCACCGGGTATTGACAATAGCGCGCGCAAAGCCTCACCTGACCTTTCCAGACAATCTCTCGAACTGTGCGTGGGAATCCCTCCAGCCGCACCTGGATCGGCCGATCTTGTGTATGGGTGAAATCCTCGCTTGTGCCAAAAACAACGAACTGAATTTTAGATTTACGTGACGAGGTTGACGAGTCCTTTTAATCCCGCGTATCGAACAGAATTGAAGCTCAGGGGATAATACTTTGTTACGAAATTATAGGTCCGTAGCCGCTCTCGCATTGGTCGTAATTATTTTCACGGCTCTGAATATCTCAATATCGATGACGAAAGGGGCACTCGCCGCCCCCCCGATTTATGATGACGTCGGCTATTTGTGGGATGCCTATCGTCGAATTGCGTTCGCCAATGTGGGATCGCTCTTTGCTCTTATTAAAAACTTCGTAGCTGATCCCCCACACGCACCGATACAAACCTTCACGGCAATCATCGGTTTTTCCGTGTTTGGACCTAATAACTACGGTCCCTATATCGCAAACATTTGGGCACTGGCAGCTTGCGCTGGCTTTGTGTTCATAGTTGCAAGAAGCCAACTAGCTGCAAAGCCTAGCCTTTGCCTAACGACTATTGTGATGTTTATTCCGGTGACAGGCGCACTAGTCAACGATTTCAGGCCGGACATGGCCGCCGCACTTGTGTTCGCTTTTGCGGGCTACTTATTGATAAGCCAGCCAATTTCGACCTTTCGCATCCGCTATCGAATCTTGCTCGGCATCTTTATCGCTTTCGCTGTGTTTATGAAGCCAACAGCCGTCGTTGTGACCGTGCCAATGATTGGCTTGGCTGGGATTCTCAGCATCGTTTCGGACGGCAGGGCGAGAATTCGAAATGAGCTCCCGCCCGTCGTGTTTGTGGCAACTGCTGCGCTGATTGCGCTTGCACCATTAGCTTACGTCTGGGGCAAACATACGTTCGAATACGTCTACGCCGCATTGATCACCGACAAAGATATTTGGAATACGCAGGGTGGGTGGTACGATTACCTTATCTTCAACGCGACCGGTGCAGCTGGGACCATCGCACTTGGCGTCTTCTTTAAAATCGGATTCGCTGCAATTGGTCTCGATGTCATAGTCTCGCTACACCGAGGCGGGTTGCGTAGTCTCGATCGTTCGCTTGCTTTCTATTTTTGGTGCCTTGTAATCTTCCTTGGCGTTGCAATGGCGACGGGGAAATCTTTGCAACAGAGTAGCTTCTTCTTTTTCCCCTTTATCTTTGCCAGCATCTTGGCTGTTTCGCGGTTACTCCGTCAGACAGAACCGACGCTCGCTGCAGTATTCTTAGCGTTGACCGTTGTCTTTGTGCCGCCAGCCAACAGCTATCAGGATTCACAGAAACGGTTGGAGACGATGCAGATGCTCCCTCAGATCACGAATCTAATTGCCGCCAAGGCCAAGTCCGTTCCCGCTTGCAATGGAGCTATGCACGGCTATGGCGTTATCGGCGCTTATCCGCTAACCGGCGAGGCGGTCGCGCTTGATGTCGCACAAAAGTTCCGGACGCAGATAGCAATCTACCAACTCTTTATTCTTCGCGATTTCGATGATCTTATGAGACACGTGGACGCGTCCAACTTTGTCCTCGCCCCAAATCAGGCTGGGCTTCAGGAAAGCCTTGCCCAAAGATTGCCAGGCACAGCTTTTTATCGGCAAATTATCGACAAACTAAGAGCGGATCCTAAATGGTCCGAACACCGCATCGATGCCGCAGACCCGGCGACGTTGTTCGTAAGAGAAAAATGTTAGAAGCTGAGGGAACAAGTCACTAACGGCCCCTGATGCAGTGGAGACTCGTTTGCTTCATGCGCTCGATAACGCAGCTTCGCTGACTGCGCGGTAACGATTGGATGGTGCCAGTGCACCACGCACTATCTTTGAATGGCCCTCCTTGATTTAAAACGGTCCAACCCCTTGTCGTCGCACGAAGTAGCTATTATTCCCGCAAGCAGCCGCCCGCGGGATCAAAGGAGAAAGTTTTGAACGAGAGCGAATTTGACCAGTTTGCAGACGAATATCGCAAACTTCACGCCAACGTTATCACTGCATCCGGTGAGGGTCCCGAGTATTTCGCCGAATATAAGATCGCCGATATGGTGGACCATGCCTCAGCAAGAAATGTCGAAATTCGCGATATTCTAGATTTCGGCTGTGGGGTCGGAACATCCAGTCCGTATTTTCTGAAGTATTTTCCTGGAGCGAATGTGGTGGGCGCCGACGTTTCGAGTAAGAGCCTCGAGATTGCGCGGGGTCGTTTTGGACCAAAGGTCAGCTATTCGCTGATCAACGAAATTATCGATCTGCCCGACAATACATTCGATGCAGCGTTTGCGGCGTGCGTATTTCACCATATACCTTGGGAGGAACACGAGAGGTGGCTCAAGGAAATCCATCGAGTTGTTAAACCAGGCGGTTTCGTAGCGGTATTCGAGCACAATCCGTGGAACCCGCTAACGGTGCGCGCTGTTAATAGCTGCGAGTTCGACGCAAATGCTCGACTTATGACGCCGTACCATCTTCGGTCTCAGTTGAATGATACCGGATGGCGCCAAATTCGTCATCACTACAGAATCTTCTTCCCGAGAGCACTGGCGTCATTTCGCTTCCTCGAGAGCAAGATGCAATGGCTTCCGCTGGGGGCCCAATATTCGGTAACTGCGCAAAAGTGACATCGATGCTTTTAGGCCAATTGTCTCGCTATGCCGCAGTGGGCATTATAAACACTGCCATCGGCCTGTCCGTTATCTATACGGCTATGTTTATTGGCTGGGGGGACATTAGCTCCAACTTGGTGGGCTACGCGATAGGATTTGTGATTAGCTTCTGTGCAAACGGTGCATGGACTTTTCGATCACGCCTTTCCGGTAGGAAAGCTGCCAAATATGCGGTGCTGATGACTTTGGCTTATTTGCTGAATGTCACAGTGATGATCGCTAGCAGGGATCTGTTAGATATCGACCGATACATCTCACAATTGGTTGGTGTCATGGCTTATACCGCATTCGGATTTGTGGGTTCACGTGTTTACGTTTTCAAATAGAGTTGGCTCTTTGACTATCGATGACGGCCGACAGCACATCGATATTTATTCACTTTCAGCAATACGCAAGAGCATTGAGCCATGCAAAACGAGTTGACCGGCCGAAGCCGTGCATTTGTGTGTTCCTTGCCCTCATTCGGCCTTCCCACATACGATGCCGTGGTCAAAATTGTTCCTGGAAAGACGAGCGTTTTGCACGACCTAGTTCAACGTTTTCGTGGTTCGAATCCTATCAGGCGGCGTCGGCGAGTTTATAGGACCATGTGTGGATGACGGGATGGCGATTGACGTCGTCGATGCCGGCCATAATGCGTTCCTTGAGTTCGTGCTTTGAGCTCACCCGCATGTGGCGCAGGACGGAGCGGGCGAACTTGGAGAAGAAGCCCTCGATCAGGTTGAGCCAGGAGCCGTTTTTGGGCGTGAAGGTAAATTCGAAGCGGCCTGCCGGTCGTTTATCGAGCCAGGCTTTGGTTTCTTTCGAGATGTGGGCGGAATGATTGTCGAGGATCAACTTGATGGCGGTGCCGGCCGGATAGGCGGCATCGAGCAGCTTGAGGAATTCGATGAACTCGCGGCTGCGGTGACGGTCTTTGAC
>NZ_JARWLB010000046.1:0-7041 GCF_047445835.1 Rhizobium sp. BR 317
TTGCATCGCCCCGCAAGTGCAAACGGTTACCGGCTCGGCACCTTGCGGATGCCGGGTCGGATCATTCCAACAATTTATTGAACGAGTTGCCGCGATAGCACCTGAACCCCGTCAAACCTCCTCAAGCGTTTTTCGCATCCAGTGACAAACGGCCCTGCCTTCAGCTTGTTCCCTGCAGATTGTTAAAATTCTTCGGCGTTCCGTGCCAATCAGTTCCCAAGCCTTCCAAGGTTTCATCGGCAAGCTAGGACGATTTAGGCGACGGCGAGTATCCCAAGGCCGAGACGCGCAGGGATGAACTGACCACGCGTTCTCCGCCCCTCGCAGCAATGGCCTGCCGGATCCGCTCGTTACGAAGGGAACAAAGTCAGCCGCCGCTGGTTCCTCTTTCATGTGAGGGCCAATAGCGATCTCATCGTCATCGGCGGATCGGCAGAATCGTCCGGTCCCCTGAGAACCATTCTAGCCGCCATAGCCCACGATCTTAGGGCGGCCGCGATCATTTTTGTCGACGCCCAGCAAACAGCCCTAGTCCGGTAAGATGAACGAGAGCTACAGCCATTTCTTTTCCGGCCGACGGGTTTTGATCGTGGAAGACGAGTATCTTCTTGCAAACGAGGCGCACCGCCAGTTGGTAAAGCTTGGAGCTATCGTCGTCGGACCGACAGCAAGGGTCGACCAAGCTCTCGATCTGATCCAGGACGAAGATGTCGATGCGGCGATCCTCGATGTCCATCTCGACGGCGAAATGGTCTTTCCCGTGGCCGAGAGATTGAATGAACTTAAAATCCCGTATGTCTTTGCGACCAGTTATGATCCGTCGATAATTCCCACTCGTTTTACCGGCTTCGTTTTTTGCGAAAAGCCGATCGAGATAGAGCATATTGCACGAGCCCTTTTTGGCCCGCGACCACAGGATTCTTGACGACCGTTTTGACCAGCCCTTCCCGGAAAGGGTGCGGCATTTTCCATCAATCCTCTGAGGTTTGTGGGGGGCTTCTTCCGGGAAGCAGCCTTTATTTCCTTCAAAACCATTGCGTGAAAAGATCGAATTTCCGCCGAAAGCTGTCGTACAGATCCGCAAACATCCAGGACTCCAGCGACATGTCGTCGGTGAACTGATTGAGGTTTGCGAGGGTTCTCGCCACGGTCTCCTGCACGAGATCCTCCGCGTCGGCAGGATCCCGGCAGATCGCCTCCGCCGATGATCGAAGCGCCGGCATAAGCGCCTCTATTTCAGCCCGCAATCGATGGTGTCGCGAAATATCCGTCACGATATTCCCTTTCACTAACGCATACGATTGTTCCGTTTATTTCCGTCCGGAGGCGTGCACCTGTCCGGCATTTTTTAAAACGGGTTTGATCCTGGCCTTGTTCCTGCTTGGCACAAGAAATCTCACCGGCCGCATAGGGAACTTCCGGCCGTTTCCATCGTTCAGCTTGATCGCTCGAAACGTGAACCGTGACGCTCAATCTTGGGTACGCCGCGGTTCCATGCGGCGACCGACGAGGGACCACGATGCTATCGACCGACCCGCTGGACCACGCCATGAAAATCGCGACCGAAGCACATGCGGGTCAGGCTGATAAGCTCGGCAATCCTTATGTCGAGCATTGTCGTCGCGTGGCGCTGGCGGTTTCGGGTGAGAACGAGAAGATCGTGGCATATCTGCACGATGTTGTCGAAAAGGGACCCGGCTGGACCATCGATCGCCTCCGGCAGGAAGGCTTTTCTCCCTCGGTCCTCTCAGCCGTCGACGCCCTCACCAAACACGCAGACGAGGATGAAAATGCCTTTGTCCACCGCGCGATCGCAAATGCCATGGCAAGACCCGTTAAGAAGGCCGACCTCGAGGACAACCTTTGGCAACAGCAGCGGATCGGCGGCGATACCGATAAGTATCGGCGCGACCTTGATACCATTCGGGAACAAGACGACAGATTTCTGAGAGGATGAGCATGCCAGCGGTTATTCGCCTGTTTGCCTTCGGGACGCTGAAGAAGGGATTTGCCCTGCATGAGCGGGGATTGGACCGAGCAGACTACCGCGGCCTCTTCAAAACGCGGAAACCCTACCCCATGCTGATCGCCGGTCGCTGGTTTGCTCCCATGATGTTTGACGAGCCGGGAAACGGTACGGCCGTGAAAGGCGAGCTTTATGAAGTCCACGATCGGACTTTGCGAAATCTCGATCTACTGGAATCGATCGGCAAACCTGGACATTTCCGCGGATTGATCGAGCTGGAACCCGTCGCCGGCGGCAATCCCTGCATTGCATTCGCCTATTTCAAGTCGCGAAGCTTAGCAAAGCCTGTGCATTCGGGCTATCTGTCCATGTATAACGATCGTCGCTTCATTCCGCCGGAACAACGCATCGAACGAACGCAAGGGCAGAACCCCGGCACCTATTCCAAAGATGCCTGGCTCCGGTGAAGGCCGAGCTATTCATTGACCTTTGAGCACCCCGTAGCGACGAAACGATCGGTCTTCCGTAAGCGTCGACGCGCTCCCCGGAACTTTTGCCACTCGATACGGTTTACATCAACGACCTCAGCATATGCCGGCGGTCGAATGACGCACAGCGCGACCAGCGACTTCGGGACCACGCACGCGTGACCAAAAGATCTGGCATAGGGCGCTCGCTCGGCGGCATGCCGCCCAATGTTGGACGCCCGAACGTGATTGATCTCTGGTACAAGAATTCCGTCGTCTACAGCCTCAATGTCGGCACGTTCATGGACAGTGACGGCGACGGAATTGGCGACTTCAAAGGCCTAACCGATCAACTCGACTATATCGCACGGCTCGGTGTCACCTGCCTGTGGTTGCTGCCATTTTATCCCAGCCCCGGTATGGACTACGGCTACGATGTTACCGACTACTACAACATCGCCCCGGAGCTCGGAACGCTTGGCGATTTTGTGGAGTTCAGCCATCAGGCGCGGTTGCGCGGACTGAAGCTTATCATCGATCTGCCGATCAATCATACGTCCGAGCAGCACCCCTGGTTTCAACAGGCGCGCACCGATCCCCGCTCGCCTTTCCGCGACTACTACAACTGGTCCAAAGCCAAGCCAGCAAACGTCAATCACGGCATGGCCTTTCCCGGTCACCAATCAAGTGTATGGACCTATGATCCGCTGGCAAGGGCTTGGTATTTTCATCGCTTCTATCCGCACCAGCCGGATCTCAACATCTGTAACCCCGCAGTCCGGCAAGAGATTTTCAAGATCGTCGGCTTTTGGCTCGAACTTGGCGTATCGGGATTTCGGATAGATGCAGCGCCGTTCCTGGTCGAGGAAGTCCGCCCCAATAGAGCTGCATCACGGCACTATGAGTTTTTCGGCGAGTTGCGCGACTTTCTATCCTGGCGGCGCGGCGACGCCGTCCTGATTGCCGAAGCAAATGTGCCTCCGAAGGAGATGCAACAATTCTTCGGCGGTGGTTCCCGCCTGCACATGCTCTTTGCTTTTCTTGTCAATCAATATCTGTTTCTGGCCCTGGCAACCAATTCCGCCGCCCCTCTTGCCCGGGGCCTCACCCGGCTCCCGAAACTGCCGCAGCTTTGCCAATGGGTACAGTTCCTGCGCAATCACGATGAACTCGATCTCGGCCGTCTKACAGAGAAGGAGCGGGACGAGGTCTATACGATCTTTGCCCCCGACGCCGACATGCGCCTTTATTCCCGCGGCATTCGCCGCCGGCTTGCGCCGATGCTCCGCAATGAACGCAAGAGGATCGAAATGGCATTCAGCCTGATGTTCAGCCTTCCCGGCATACCCGTCATCTACTATGGCGACGAGCTCGGGCTTGGCGACGACCTTTGCCTGCCGGAACGCTGGCCCGTGCGCACCTGCATGCAATGGTCCGACGACGAAAATGCCGGTTTCTCCACTTGCGCGGAAGAATATCTTATCCACCCGGTCATCATGACCGGCGATCACCGAGCCGAGAAGATCAACGTCGAAGCGCAGCAGCGCGATCCGAAATCCTTACTCAACTGGGTCCGGCGGCTTGTCGACACGCGGCAATCCTGTCCGGAAGTTGGCTGGGGCAAATGGAGCTGCCTTGAAACGCATAATCCAGCGGTTTTCGCCCAGAGATTTGCCTGGGAGCAAGGCACGGTCCTGGTCCTTCACAACCTTGCATCCCGAAATTGCCGCGTGAAGCTGGATCTCGGCGATGACGAGATGGAACAACATGCCGAATTGCTGGGTAACAGGGTCTATCCGAGGAAAAAAGGCAGAGGTAACACGATCGAGCTTGATGCCTATGGATATCGCTGGTTTCGCAGCAATCCATCCGCCGAGTCATGAACTTCGCCCTCAAAAACGGGAGAATGGCAAGTTCGGCGTGGAACCTATGCGCGCGGCGGCGGTTCTGACCTGACTTATGCCGCTGAAGGCGCTGAGATGACGCGCCGGAGAAGGAACGCGGCCAACCGCGACAATCCGAGAGGCTCACATGACCGCCAAACCAGCCGCCGAATGGTGGCATGCCAAGACGGCCTATCAGATCTATCCACGTAGCTTCTTCGACAGCAACGGAGACGGCATCGGCGACATTCCGGGCATAACGTCCCGGCTCGATTATCTCCACTCCCTGGGAATTGGATTGATATGGCTTTCGCCGATCTACAACTCGCCAATGGACGACAATGGCTACGACATCTCGGACTATCAGGATATCGCGCCGGAGTTCGGGACGCTTGCGGAAGCAAAGAAACGAGAGATCGGCATCATTCTCGATCTTGTCGTCAACCACACGTCCGATGAGCACCCCTGGTTCCTCGATGCCCGCGCTTCCAAGGACAGCCCATATCGCGATTTCTATATCTGGCGCTCTCCCAACGAGGACGGCACGCTCCCGAACGACCTTCTCTCCGTGTTCGGAGGACCGGCCTGGACGTTCGAGGCTGCGACCGGTCAATATTATTTCCATCAGTTCTCCCATCGTCAGCCGGACCTCAACTGGCACAATCCGAGCGTTCGGAAAGAAATCTACAGGATGATGAATTGGTGGCTGGACCGCGGCATCGCCGGCTTCCGTATGGATGTCATCGACCGCATCGCCAAGGATGTCGATCGCGCGATCACCGCCGACGGTCCATGTCTCCACGACTACATTCAGGAGATGCATCGAGAAACCCTGAAGGACCGCGATGTCGTGACGGTCGGCGAAGCCTGGAGCGCCACGCCCGGTTCAGCTCTCCTATACTCCGGCGCGCAGCGCGGGGAATTGTCCATGGTCTTTCAGTTCGAGCACGTCCTGCAACAGTGGGACAAGGTCTATGGCAAGTGGCGGCCAAAGCCGTTCGATCTCGTCGGTTTGAAGGCGGTCCTCAGCAAATGGCAATATGCCCTGTCGGACGACGGTTGGAACTCTCTCTTCTGGGGCAATCACGATCTGCCGCGTGCCGTTTCGACCTATGGCGACGCCACGGGTTACCATCGGGAATCCGCGACGATGCTAGCAACGGCCCTGCATTTCCTGAAAGGCACGCCCTTCGTCTATCAGGGCGAAGAGATCGGCATGACCAACGCCACCTTCACCTCCATCGACCAATATAGGGATATCGAAACGCTCAATATGCATCGCCTGCATGTCGAGGCAGGGCTTTCATCGGAGGAGTTCATCGCCGTCGCCAATCAGAATGCACGCGACAATGCGCGAACCCCCATGCAATGGAGCACGGCGGAACATGGCGGCTTCACCACTGGTGTTCCATGGATACAGACGAATCCCAATTTCAGCCGCATCAACGCGGCAAAGAGCATGGATGACGACCGCTCGATCTGGAATTATTACCGGCGGCTGATTGCGCTACGCGCCACGCATTCGGTCATCGTCTATGGCACCTATCAGTCCTATTTCGATCAGCACCCGCAGGTCTTCGCTTATACAAGGACAATCGAGGACCAGCGCGTGATCGTGCTCGCAAATTTCTCGTTGGAGACGGTGACGCTTCCTCTTCCCGACGAGTTGCAGGTGGAAGGTCAATGCTTGATCGCCAACTATCAGCCCGTAGAGCGGCTGAAAGAGACGATCGAACTCAAGCCATACGAAACTTTGGCCATCCTTCATACGATCGAGCTGCCGAAGGAAAAAGCAGTGGAGGATTTGGCCGCGAAAGCAGGACCGGACGCATGAAGACGCTCGAAGTCCAGCCACTCACAGGCTCTTCGGCCACGTCACGTCGACGAAAATCATCATGTGGTGGCGGTATGGAGCTGATGCATCGTTTGGAAGGCATTTAGCCCGCACATTTCTACGGGAACCGGCGCCGTTGTGCATGAGTTTGACCTCTGAGTTCAAGCGAAACGGGCGAGCGAAGCGCATGCCATTTCACAAAGGAGATTTGTCATGGTCACGAAAGCAGATGGCGATCCGCGCCACCATACGCAAAAGATGCAGGCGCGACTGAAGGAAACAATGGATCACTTGCGCGAGGACATCGAAAAGGTTGACGAGCCGCAGCTCAAGGCGATGTTCGAGACCGCCGCGGAAGTGCTTGGAGGGCTGAGAAAAGCCTTCAGTGATTACGAGAAGAAGAACGAGAGCGCGTGGCGATAGAGCGTCCGGCAACTCAGACATCGCAGGCTGACGGCATCAATCGCCAAGGCCGATTTCCGTAATCAATGGAAGATGATCGGAAGCCAGGTTCTTCAGACGATTTCGAGGCACGCTCGAGCCGAGGACAGAGGTGGCGCTGACGAAAATATGATCCAGCCGCATCTGCGGATAATGCGAGGGAAGAGTCGGTCTCGCCGGCTGATTTCCGGGGAGCCGGACGTCCTTCAAGGTGCGCGTGGTGATCCGATAAGGCGCGGAAGCCGGCTGCTCAGGAACCTTCGCGGCCGGCGACAGTTAGGGAATTCCATTGGATCAACGGAGGTTATGATGAAAAGGATTCTCGTTGCCGTGAGCGCGGCACTCTTCGCATCCGGGACAGCTTTTGCTCAAAGCAGCACGACGGTGGTTATTCCCGGAGAAGTCAGGACCTATGTGACGGAACAAGAGGTTCCATCCGTCACCTATGAC